>NZ_LN876584.1 GCF_001282725.1 Inediibacterium massiliense
CTCACTACCTATGTATTCAGTAGTGGGTACCTAAGTATTACCCTAGGTAGGTTTCCCCATTCGGAAATCCACGGATCAAAGCCTGCTTGCGGCTACCCGTGGCTTATCGCAGCTTACCACGTCCTTCATCGACTCCTGGTGCCAAGGCATTCGCCCTATGCTCTTAATAACTTGACCAGAAATTGTATTTCACTTCATTTGCATTGTTCAATTTTCAAGGTACATTGGTGGGCTTGGGAGGACTCGAACCTCCGACCTCACGCTTATCAGGCGTGCGCTCTAACCACCTGAGCTACAAGCCCATGGAGAGTTAACCTCTCAAAACTAGACAGCTCAAGAAATGATTTGCTCCTTAGAAAGGAGGTGATCCAGCCGCACCTTCCGATACGGCTACCTTGTTACGACTTCACCCTAGTTATTGATTTCACCTTCGGCAGCTTCTTCCTTGCGGTTAGATCGCTGACTTCGGGTGCCCCCAACTCCCATGGTGTGACGGGCGGTGTGTACAAGACCCGGGAACGCATTCACCGCGACATTCTGATCCGCGATTACTAGCAACTCCAGCTTCATGTGGGCGAGTTGCAGCCCACAATCCGAACTGAGACTGGCTTTTAAGATTGGCTCCAGATTACTCTTTCGCTACCCGTTGTACCAGCCATTGTAGCACGTGTGTAGCCCAGAACATAAGGGGCATGATGATTTGACGTCATCCCCACCTTCCTCCGAGTTATCCTCGGCGGTCTCTTTAGAGTGCCCACCCAAAGTGCTGGCAACTAAAGACAAGGGTTGCGCTCGTTGCGGGACTTAACCCAACATCTCACGACACGAGCTGACGACAACCATGCACCACCTGTCTCTCTGTCCCCGAAGGGATTTCCCCGATTAAGGGTAATGCAGAGGATGTCAAGTCCTGGTAAGGTTCTTCGCGTTGCTTCGAATTAAACCACATGCTCCGCTGCTTGTGCGGGTCCCCGTCAATTCCTTTGAGTTTCAGTCTTGCGACCGTACTCCCCAGGCGGAGTGCTTATTGCGTTAACTGCGGCACCGAGGGGGGTAACCCCCGACACCTAGCACTCATCGTTTACGGCGTGGACTACCAGGGTATCTAATCCTGTTCGCTNGCTTCTTGCTCAAAATATCATTTTGGCATTTTGCATGTTTTTGCTTGTCATTTCTTGTGCTGTTTAGTTTTCAAAGGTCAATATGACTTGTTGTCGTTTTAGCGACTTAATCATCTTATCATTTTTATTTCTTGTTGTCAATCACTTTTTTATTTTTTTATTTTGTGTGATTTGATTTGTTGCGACAACATTTAATAATTTATCATATATTCTTTTACGTGTCAATATTTTTTTATTTTTATTTTATATTAATAAATTCTAAGCTACATATGAATTTGAATTTACCTTATATAAAAGAAATAACAGATTATATTCTTAAAATTTGAATATAGTTTTCAAAATAAAATAAGCTTTACAGCTTCTAGGAATTATTTTCTAAATTTTCCTGTATATTGATTGAATAGTGATAATGTTATACATTTTTTAGAAATTTATTAAGATTATCAGTTTTTTCTATATAACAAATATTTCCTATAACATTTTCTAGAATCCATATAGGTGCTATAATCTTATCTATATATAAGCCGATAGGTTATATATAGGGTCTATTTTCGAATCTGATGTACTAGGAAATGCATAAAACAAAGGAATCTTAATATGAAAAATTTCATCTTGTAATGTATCTTATGATCCTTATCATAACCCTTCTCTATGTTTGGTTTACATTATTCAATTGATATTTTTGCCTAGAACAACAGATTGTATGTACAAAACAATATTATTATAGGAGGCTTTTGAATCATGAATGGAATGAAATCTCTATTTAAGATAAGTCCTGTATTTTTAATAGCAGGCCTTATGATTGGAGGAGTAGATGCCCTGTTAGCTGCTCCCGCTGCTACACTTTATGCTGCTATTGTAGCTATGCTCACCGAAAAGATGGGTTTTAATGACCTTTTGGAAACTTCTGTTCAAAATGTAAAAGAACTAAATCTTGTATTTTTTATCCTTATGATGGCTTACGCTATGGCAGAGGTCTTTATGGCATCTGGAGTAGGCGCTTCTATTATCATTATGGCTTTAAATCTTGGAGTAACAGGAAAAACAATTGCCGTTGTAGGCTTCTTTGTTACATCTATTCTTTCAGTTGCAACAGGTACTTCTTGGGGAACTTTTGCAGCTTGTGCACCTATTTTTCTATGGTTAAATCATATCGTAGGAGGAAATCTTTTACTTACTTGTGCTGCAATAGCAGGAGGAGCTTGCTTTGGGGACAATATAGGTCTTATCTCTGATACTACTGTTGTAAGCTCTGGTATACAAAAAGTTGAAGTAATCGATAGAATTAGACATCAAGGTGTTTGGGCATTACTTAGCCTTGTTGCTGCCGGAGTAATATTCTTCTTTATGGGATTAGGTCTTCCAGGAGATACAGCATCTGCTAGTGAAGCAATCAATCAAATTACTCCAGATGTAATGAATTATCTACAAGCAGAAAGACCTTCTTCTGTAGTATTATTAAATCAAGTAAAACAAGGGGTACCACTTTATATGATTATCCCTTTACTATTAGTTCTTGTAGCAGCTATTAAAGGACTTCCTACTATAGCTTGCCTAGGTATAGGAATCATTGCATCTTTTGGATTGGGTAGTGTTGCTGGAACTATTAAAAGTTTAGGAACTTTTTCAGAACTTGTAATGGCAGGCTTTAAAGATGCTGGAAGTTGGGTTATCGTAATGATGATGTGGATTGGAGCTTTTGGCGGAATTATGTCTAAAATAAAAGCCTTTGATCCTCTATCAAAACTCGTACTAAGAATGGTAAGAAATGTAAGACAACTTATGTTTGCAAATGGAATCTTAAGTATATTAGGGAATGCAGCTCTAGCCGATGAGATGGCTCAAATCGTAACAATAGGACCAATCATTAAAGATCTTACAGATCAAAACGTAGAAGCTTCAGAAGAAGATATGTATAAACTAAGACTTAGAAATGCTACCTTTGGATCCTCTTTAGGAGTATTTGGATCACAACTTGTTCCTTGGCATGTTTATATAGGATTTTATGTAGGAATCGCTTCTGCTGTATATCCTCTACATACCTTTGTGGCTATGGATATTATCAAATACAATTTTATGGCTATGATTTCCGTAGCCAGCATATTAATATTTACACTGACTGGTCTTGATCGATTGATCCCAGGCTTTGGACTTCCTAGTGAACCTGCTGTAAAACTTAGAAAAAGCAATTCTTATGCAGAATCTAAAATATCATAATATGTATTATAAAAGGCTATAATCAAAAGATTATAGCCTTTTATTCTATAGCTTCAGAAGAATCTTCTTCCGTTTCTTCTATTTTTTCTGCTTTTGTAAGAGATGCAATAATCTCCTGTGGTTGATTAAGAATACTAATCTCTTTTGAGAATTCCATATCTGCAACCTTTAAAGGATTTCCAGGTGCCAAGCTAGATATATCTATTGCTATACTTTCTGGAATATTCGTAGGTAAACACTCTACATGCACTTCTCTTAGTTGCTGTTGTACCACTCCTCTATTAGCCTCTGCTCTTTCTCTTCCTATTAATCGAATAGGCACTATCGTTTGAATAGGTTTATTTTTAGATATTTCCTGAAAATCTATATGCTGTATTTCATTTGTAATTGGATTTCTTTGAACTTCTTTCATCATTACTACAGCACGATCTGTATCCATATTTAAATCTAAGAAAACATTCATTCCATAATTTCTAATGATTTGATTGATCTCCATCTTCCCTACTTCTATAGGTTGTGTTACTCTACTTGGTCCATATACTATTGCTGGAATATATCCTGCATCCCTTGTTCTATGAGATGGACCTTTTCCTGTTTCACTCCTTAAATCTGCTTGAATAGAAGCTTTTAACATATTTACCCCTCCTAAACCTATGGTCTAGTAGTAAGTATATCCAATCCATTTTTTTATCATACTAATAATTTTCTACACATTCAAAAAGGCGTCTCATGGACGCCTTCAGACTATTACAAAACTATACTTTAGCAAAGTCATAAAAATTAGGAACATTTATTGAGAATTTGTGAAAATATAGAATAAGGGAGAAAATCATTAGCATTACACTGTTTGAGCAAAGCGAGTTTGTAATGCTATTTTCGATCGTTTCTTTATATTTTCCAAATTTGAAAATTTAGTGACGTTTTTTATGACTTTGTCTACAAATTAAAACCGTCTCATAGTCGCCTTCCCTACATAACAAATTTGTTGATTTCTATAGTCAATTCTTTTGTCAGTTCATTGAGTTGATTTGCTGCATTCGCTACTTCATCTACAGTACTTGCTTGTTGTTGCATAGATGCACTTACTTGTTCTGCAGAAGCTGCTGTTTCTTCTGAAACTGCTGAAATATTTTGTATAGAGAGTACAATATCATCCTTGTCTCCATTAATTTTTTCAATTTCTAAACTGATATTCTCAATTCGATCCGTAATATTTTTAATAGTTGTATAAATATGATTAAAAGAGTCATTTACATCCATTACAGCTTTTGATTGTTCTTCTGATCTTTCTTTTACTTCTTTCATAGTTTTTACACTCTCATTAGCTTGACTTTGTATGTCTCCTACTACTTTTTTTATTTCATCAGCAGATTGTCTAGATCCTTCTGCAAGCTTTCTGATTTCATCTGCCACTACTGCAAATCCTCTCCCTGCATCTCCTGCACGTGCCGCTTCAATAGATGCATTGAGTGCTAATAAGTTGGTTTGTTCTGCTATAGAATTGATGGTTTCAATCATATCTCCTATGTTTCTTGATTTTTCTTCTAATTCATAAATCACTTTTTCTATCTTTATGGTAGATTCATTATTTAAGTTTGTTTTTTGTTTTAATTCTCCTACTACCTTTGTCCCTGCTTGACTTGCATCAATCACAGTTTTTGCTGAATTTGACATGTCTTCATTTTCTGCCATTAACTGTTTAAATTTATCATCTAGATTCGATACTAGTAAAGCTCCTTTTTCAGTATCTTGTGCTTGTTCACTTACTCCTTTTGCAATCTCTTCAACAGCTCTTGATACTTCTTCTATAGATACATTTGTTTGCTCAGATGAAGCCGCTAAATTTGTTGCCGATCTTGATACTTCTTCACTAATATGATTGGCCTTACAAATTAATTCTTTTATACTATCTACCATAGTATTAAAAGTAGTAGAAATCTCTCCTATTTCATCATTAGAGTCTATATTTAACTTCACAGACAAGTCCCCTTTTGAAACAGAACTTAATCCAGCTAAAATCTTAGGTACATTCTTTAAAATTTTCTTCGTAAAAAGAAAAATTACTACACTTAAAACAATACAACTAAATGTATATATGAGAATGACAATGGTTCTAATTTTTTTAACATATTCTAGTATATAATCTTCATCTATTGTCATACCTATGGACCATCCATTTAATTTGATAGGAGTATAAGCCATATATTTTTTTACCCCATCAACAGTATATTCTTTTGTATCTGATTCTCCTTTGATCATACTTTGTGCAATTTCACCAATTTCACCTGACTCTTTTGCCATATTTACTTTTAGAATTTTATCTTTATCTGGATGATATACTACATTTCCTTGTTGATCTAGGAGTACAGCATAACTGTTTTCACCAATTTTATATTGGGATAATATTGTTTCTAATTGATCTATATAGATGTCAATAGCAGCAGCCCCTATAGATCTTGATTCTTCAAATATAGGTGTAGCTACAGTTACTGCTACTTTTCCTGTAACGCTATCTACATAAGGAGAGGAAAAATATGTATCTCCCTTTTTAACTGTATCTATATACCAAGGCCTTTTTAACAAATCATAATCAGCTGCTACTTCATAATTTCTATCTTCACTAATAAAATTTTTATTATTTTCTAACGCTACATAAACCAATCCTAGATCAGTATCCGAATTTTTTACTCTTTGTAAGGTGTTTAATATGGCTTCATAACCTGGTAGTTGTTTAACTGCTTTTCGATCCGTTACACTTTCTGTTTCTTTAATATAATGGATGATATTTTCTGTATAAGCCAAAGTCGGAGTAATGGCATATTTTTTTGCAAAAAAAGCTTCTACCTTCGTTCCAATATTGTTTGCTTCATTCATAATTTGTTTCATTGCTAATTCATTCACCATACTGCTTACTCTACTATTAATAAATACTCCAGTAAATACAAAAATCATAATAGCTACAGATAAAACTACCGCCAACAGTTTATTTGCAATATTCATATTTTTTTTCATTAAAATCCTCCTTTATTTAAAATATTTTATATTACATATTTCGACACAAACAAACATTTTCTTTTGCGATTTTTGCATTTTATGGACTATTGTAATTTTTTCTAATATTGTAAAATATTTATCCATTTGTACAGCTCTTAAACATTTTTTTAAATAACGCAAACAAAAAGGGCCTAAGCCCTTTTATATTACAAATTTATTGATTTCTGTAGTCAATTCTTTTGTAAGTTCATTGAGTTGATTTGCTGCATTAGCTACTGCATCTACAGTACTTGCTTGTTGCTGCATAGATGCACTTACTTCTTCTACGGAAGCTGCTGTTTCTTCTGAAACTGCTGAAATATTTTGTATAGAGAGTACGATATCATCTTTATCTGTATTCATTTTTTCAATTCCTAAACTAATATTGTCTATTTTATCTGTAATACTTTGAATGGACATATAAATATGATCAAAAGACTCATTCACGTCTATTACTGCTTTAGATTGTTCCTCGGATCTTTCTTTTACCTCTTTCATGGTTTGTACACTTTCATTGGCTTGATTTTGGATATCTTCTATTACTCTTTTAATTTCCTCTGCCGATTTTCCTGAGCCTTCTGCAAGCTTTCTGATTTCATCTGCTACTACTGCAAATCCTTTTCCTGCTTCTCCTGCACGTGCCGCTTCAATAGATGCATTGAGTGCTAATAAATTGGTTTGTTCTGCTATAGAATTGATAGTTTCTATCATATCTCCTATATTTCTTGATTTTTGTTCTAATTCATAAATCACTCTTTCTATCTTTTTAGTAGATTCATTATTCAAAGTAGTTTTTTGTTTTAATTCTTCTACTGTCTTTGTTCCTTCTTGACTTGCATCAATGACTCCCTTTGCTGAATTGGACATGCCTTTATTTTCTTGAATGAGTTCTTTAAATTGATCATCTAGATTAGATACCAATAAAGCTCCTTTTTCAGTATCTTGCGCTTGTTCCGTTACTCCTTTTGCAATCTCTTCAACAGCCCTTGTTACTTCTTCTATAGATATATTCGTTTGGTCTGATGCTTGAGCTAAATGGGTTGCAGATTTTAATACTTCTGCACTAATATGATTCACTTTTCCAATTAATTCTTTTATACTTCTCACCATCATATTAAAAGTAGTGGCGATTTCTCCTATTTCATCATTGGAGTCTATATTTAAATCTACAGATAAATTTCCTTTTGAAACAGAAGTTAACCCCTCTAAAATTTTAGGTATATTCTTTAATATTTTCTTTGTAAACACAAAAATAGCTACACTTAAAACAATACAGCTCAGTGTATATATTAAAATAACTATAGTTCTAATTTTTTTAATATAATCTGATATATAATTTTCATCTATTGTCATAGCAATAGACCATCCATTTAACTCAATAGGTGTATAAGCCATACGTTTTTTTACTCCATCTATAGTATATTCTTTGATATTTGATTCTCCTCTAATCATACTTTTTCCAATTTCACCAATTTCACCTGACTCTTTTGCCATATTTACTTTTAAAATTTTATCTTTATCAGGATGATACACTACATTTCCTTGTGAATCTAGCAGTACTGCATAGCTATTTTTTCCAATTTTGTATTGAGATAATATTTCTCCCAATTCTTCTATATAAATATCCAATACAGATGCACCTATAGACTTTGAATTTTCAAATATAGGTGTAGCTACGCTAACTACTGTTTTCCCTGTCACACCATCTATATATGGAGAAGTAAAATATGTATTCCCACTTTTTATAGTATCTGTATACCAAGATTTTTGGGATAAATCATAATCATCTGCTACTTCATAATTTCTATCATCACTTATAAAATTATTATTTTTTTCTAATGCTATGTATACTAATGCTAAATCAGGATCAGAGGCTTTCACACTTTGTAATGTATTTAACACTGCTTCATAGCTTGGTAATTGCTTAACTGACTTTCGATCCCCTACGCTCTCTGTTTCTTTTATGTAATTGACGATATGATTTGTATTGGCAATAGTTGGAGTGATGGCATATTTTTTTGCAAAGAAAGTTTCTACTTTAGAAGCAATACTCTTAGATTCATTCATCACTTGCTTCATCACCAATTCATTGACTATGCTACTTACTTTGCTATTGATCACAATTCCAGAAAATATAAAGATAATCATTGCCAAAGTAAGTATTACCGCAAGCAATTTGTTTGCAATACTTATATTTTTTTTCATAAAATCCTCCTCTTATTTTATATATTTAATCTAGTATTTCGACATTTATTTACTTTTTCCTTTTTGTTTAAAAAATAATGGGATCATTTTTGTCCTATTCTTTTTAATTTTTCGCACAAAAAAAAGGGCCTAAGCCCTTTTTTATATACTTTCTTCCTCTTCATTTGTCACTTCTATTTTACTTACTCCTGTAAGAAGTGCAATCACTTCTTCTGGCTCACTTAATACCTCAATATTTTCATTTTTCCATATATCTAAATGTTCTACTAATAGAGGTTCTCCAAATGCCATTTTAGATGCATCAATCTCTATACTTTGAGGAAGATATTTAGGATATGTTTGAATTTCTATTTCTTCCATTTGTTGTTGAAGTACTACTGTTGTATCTTTTATTTTGTTTCTATTGATCAAATAAATAGGTAGTTTAACTCTTACTTTTTCATCTGCTTCTAATTCTTGTAAATCTATATGTAAAACATTTAGTTTTGTAGTATGCCGTTGAATTTCTTTAATAATAGCAGGTTTGATTTTTTCTCCTATTTTTACTTCAACATTTGATCCAATGCCATAACAATTTAAAACTTTTTCTGTTTCTGATTTGTTAAATTGAACATCTGTTGTCTTTTTATTCCTTCCATAAAGGACAGCTGGAATAAATCCTTCTTTTCTTAATTCCTTTAATGATTTTTTTGTATTTATTTCTCTTGCTTGTGCTTTTAATAATGGTTTTGCCATTTTCTCTCCCCCTCTATATTATTTTGTATCCCATATCTATTAAACCAGATTTTTATAAATTTTTCAAATTTTTGTTTTTTTGATTGATATTCATTCAATTTAAAAATGATTTTGCAAGATAGATTATTTTTTATAATTAATGGTATAATAGAAACAAATACAAGGAGGGATCATATGAAAAAATGGATATGTTTTGTACTTATAACACTTTTAGCAGTAGGTTGTACTCCTAAAGGTTCTAAAGAGCCTGAACCTAAGGAACCACAAAAACAAGAAACATTAGTTTCTTTATATTATGCAAATGATGAGTACATAAACACAGGAGATGAGAGTAAAGAAAAGTTTATAAAAATCGAGAAAAAATTTGAGAAAAATAAAGATTTTCCTATGTCTATTTTAAAAGAACTTCAAAAGAAGCCTGATGATGAAAATGCACAAACGCTTATTTCTGATTTAAAATTTTTAGATGTAGAAATAAAAGATAAAACAGCTTATGTAAATCTTTCCTCAAAAAATTTAAATGGTGGATCTTTACAAGAACTTTTTGTAATTGGTCAAGTTGTATACTCTTTGACTTCCGTTGAGGATATTAAAGAAGTTCAATTTTTAGTAGATGGTGAAAAAACAGATACACTCATGGGCCATTACGATACAAGCACTCCTTTTACAAAGGATACAGAATTATAGAATAAAAAAGTGTGAGGCTTTATGCCTCACACTTTTTTATTTATTGTGCTAATTTTTTATAAGTTTCATATTTTTCTTTTGCATCTCGTTCTGCTTTTTCAAACAATTCTTCAGCAATTTCTGGGAATTGTCTCTTAAGTGAACTATATCTTACTTGTGCGTCAATAAATTCTCTAAAGCTTGCTTTTGGCTCTTTAGAATCTAAGATAAATGGATTTTTACCTTCTTCTTTAAGAACTGGATTGTATCTATATAGATGCCAATATCCACAATCCACAGCTTTTTTAATATTGTCTTGACTTCTTCCCATACCTTCTCTTAATCCATGATTGATACATGGTGCATAAGCAATGATTAGAGATGGTCCATCATACTTTTCAGCTTCTATAACAGCTTTCATAAATTGGTTTTTATCTGCACCTATACCTACTTGAGCTACATATACATAACCATAATTTGCAGCCATCATACCAAGATCTTTTTTCTTAATCTTTTTACCAGATGCAGCAAATTTAGCTACAGCTGCTGTAGGAGTTGCTTTTGAAGACTGTCCGCCAGTATTTGAATAAACTTCTGTATCAAATACTAATACATTTACATTTTCTCCAGAAGCTAGAACATGGTCCAATCCACCATATCCAATATCATTTGCCCATCCGTCTCCACCAAGAATCCAAATAGATTTTTTGATTAAGAAATCTTTCTTTTCTTTAATTTGTGATAATATATCTTTTGCTTTTTCATCTGCACAACTTTCAAGTATTGGAAGAATTTTTGATGTTGCAACTTTAGACCCTTCTGCATCATCTTCATTTTCTAGCCATTCTACAAATGGAGCTTTGATTTCTTCAGATAGATCTAATTGAATCAATTCATTGATTAAATCTTTTATTTTACTTCTCATTTGTTTTACGCCTACAGCCATACCATATCCATACTCAGCATTATCTTCAAATAATGAATTTGCCCAAGCAGGTCCTTTACCTTCAGCATTTTTGCAATAAGGTGTAGCTGGTGCTGAAGCTCCCCAGATAGAAGAACATCCTGTTGCATTAGCAATCATCATTCGATCTCCAAATAATTGAGTAATTACTTTTGCATATGGAGTTTCTCCACATCCCGCACAGGCTCCTGAGAATTCAAGAAGTGGTTGTTCAAATTGACTTCCCTTTACTGTTTCTTTATTCATTGGATTTTGTTTTGGAGAAACACTCATTGCATAATCCCAATTTGGAACTTGAACTTCTGTATGTTTTTCAATTGGTTCCATTACTAATGCTTTTTGTTTTGCAGGACAAATATCTGCACAGTTTCCACATCCAGTACAATCTAGTGCACTTACTTGCATACGATATTTATATCCTTCAAGTCCTTTTCCACTAGCTTGAGCCATTTCAAAACCTTCTGGTGCTTTGTTTGCTTCTTCTTCATTTAAAAGTATTGGTCTAATTGCAGCATGAGGACATACAAATGAACATTGATTACATTGGATACAATTTTCTTTGATCCAATTCGGAACATTTACAGCAATACCACGTTTTTCATAAGCTGCTGTACCATGTGGGAAAGTTCCATCTTCTCGTCCTTCAAATGTACTTACTGGAAGTGCATCTCCCTTTTGAGCATTCATAGGTCTTAATACCTCTTTGATAAACGCTGGTGCTTCTGATGTTGCTGCAGCTTCTTCTTGTGCCCCCGCCCAAGCATTTGGAACCTCTACTTTTACTAATGCACCTATTCCTTTATCTACAGCTGCATAGTTCATATTTACAATTTTTTCACCTTTTTTGCCATAAGATTTTACGATAGCATCTTTTAAATATTTTATAGCATCTTCAATAGGAATAACTTTAGCAAGTTTAAAAAATGCTGCTTGCATAATCATATTTGTTCTTCTACCAAGTCCAATTTCTTCAGCAATAGCTGTTGCATTGATAATATAGAAATCAATATTATGGTCCTTGATATATTTTTTCATAGATGCTGGAAGTTTTTCTTCTAGTTCATCTACTGTCCATCTACAGTTTAGAAGGAATGTTCCTCCGTCTCTCAATCCATCTAATAAATCATATTGATTTACATATGCAGGAGTTGAACAAGATACAAAATCTGCATCACTAATTAAGTAAGTAGATTTGATTGGTTTTGTACCAAATCTTAAGTGAGAAATAGTTACTCCACCAGATTTTTTAGAGTCATATGCAAAATATCCTTGCGCATACATATCTGTATTGTCTCCAATGATCTTAATAGCACTCTTATTTGCTCCTACTGTACCATCAGATCCTAGTCCCCAGAATTTACATCTAATAGTTCCTTCTGAAGCTACTGAGATATTTTCTTTTATTTCAAGTGATGTATGAGTTACATCATCTACAATACCAATAGTAAATCCATTTTTAGGTTGATCTAACAATAAGTTATCAAATACAGATTTGATTTGAGAAGGTGTTGTATCTTTAGACCCAAGTCCGTAACGTCCTCCTACAATAATTGGTGTATTTTCCTTGTCATAGAATAAGGAACGTACATCTAGATATAATGGTTCTCCTACTGCTCCTGGTTCTTTTGTTCTATCTAGTACTGCAATCTTTTTAACTGTCTTTGGAAGTACATCAAAGAAATATTTTTCAGAGAATGGCCTATAAAGACGTACAACCACTACCCCTACCTTTTCTCCTTTTTGATTTAAATACTCAACAGTTTCTTCAATTGCATCTGTTACAGAACCCATTGCAACAATTACTCTATCTGCATCCGGAGCCCCTATGTAATCAAAAGGCTTGTAGCTTCTTCCTGTAATTTTTTCTATTTCTTTCATATAGTCTGCTACGATATCAGGAATTGCTTCATAATATCTATTGGATGCTTCTCTTGCTTGGAAGAAAATATCTGGATTTTGTGCAGTACCACGAGTTACAGGATGCTCTGGATTTAGAGCATGACATCTAAATTCTTTTATTTTTTCGTAATCTACAAGCTTTGCAAAATCTTCATAATCTATAACTTCTATCTTTTGAATTTCATGAGAAGTTCTAAATCCATCAAAGAAATGTAAGAATGGCACTCTACCTTTAATAGCAGATAAATGTGCAACTCCTGCCAAATCCATTGCTTCTTGTACACTTGCAGAAGCTAAAAGTGCAAAACCAGTTTGACGTGTAGCCATAACGTCTGAATGGTCTCCAAAAATAGATAAAGCATGACTTGCTACTGCACGAGCACTTACATGGAATACTCCTGGAAGTAGCTCTCCTGCAATTTTATACATATTAGGAATCATAAGAAGTAATCCTTGTGAAGCAGTAAAAGTAGTAGTAAGTGCTCCTGCTGCTAATGATCCATGAACTGCTCCTGCTGCTCCTGCTTCAGATTGCATTTCAGTGACCTTTACCTCTTGTCCAAAAATATTTTTTTGTCCATGAGAAGCCCATTCATCTACAAATTCTGCCATATTAGATGATGGTGTAATCGGATAAATTGCTGCAACATCAGTAAATGCATAAGAAACATATGCAGCAGCTGTGTTACCATCCATAGTTTTCATTTTCTTTGCCATCGTACTTCCCCCTTTAGTAATATTTAGTAGCTTTTTTTCATTGTATTACATTTTATAGAAAAATTCTAGTTTTTCAATCTTTTTTGATTTAAAATAAAAATTTGCATCTATTTTTAGAATATATATATTATTTTATTTTTTCTGTATTATGACAACGTTATCCTATTGTTCCTGTATTATTACATTTTTCTTCATTTTTAAAACAGCTTCGATTTTTTTTGATATATATTGACACACACCACTACAACAGCTCTCTTCGGTTAGTATAACAGAATAAAAAATCAGTGTCAATATATTGTATATAAGAAAAAATAGACCTCATCATAAGGGCTATTTGATAAAATTTCTTCTTACTTTTTAGCATTTTAAAAAAGTACACCCTAAAAATCATGAAATAGGAATGTACTTCTTACGTTTATTGATTCATTATAATAAATATTGTAAAACAACCATTAATATCACCCCAGGAACTCCTAAAAATCCTGCTACTAATGCAGTCAGAGGATTGATTCCAATATGTAGATTTAAAAATGATCCTATAAAATTAAGAACCACCAGCATAATTCCTCCAACGATTCCATTATAGATAAACTTCATAATCAATTTGATAGGTATCAATAAAATATATCCTAAAATATATAAAAGAATTAGTCCAAAGGCATAAGCCAAAAGTATATTTAACTCTATACCCATTCCCATTTTCGTCCCCCCTTTGTCATCTTAATTTATTATATAATCATTATACCAATAATATGATTTTTATTCATTATAAAAGGCAGGAAAATTCCTGCCTTTTACTGCATAGATGCTTTAATGCCCAGTTCTCTTGCTACTCGCATCAAATATATATATCTTGTTTTTGCTGCCTCAACTCTATAAATTGCATAATCAACTAAATCTGGATCCGTAACATTTTGAAAGAAAGCTTCTGCATTTCTCCACTCTTCATGGGCAGATTTAATAGTATCAATTATTTTGTCTTCTTCCGTCCTCATATCTTCCCCATGAAAAACTTGAGCATACACACCTGAAATCATGTTGAAGAATCCATTTTCATTTTTTTCTGCACGACTTTCTCCTCTTCTCATGCAACCCCCCCAATTTCGCTTATATGTATATATTATCCATTTTGGGGACGAATTATACGTATAAACAAAATGTTTCTGGAGAGAATTTATGCTAGAAGTTTTAAACTTTTTTAATAAGTTTCAACAAAGACTTCAAAATGTCCTTGAGGATGTACACAGGCAGGACATACCTTCGGTGCATCATCTCCTTCATGAATATATCCACAATTATTACATTTCCATCTTACAACTTTATCTTTTTTGAATACTGTATTATTATGGATATTTTCAAGAAGCTTTCTATATCTTGCTTCATGGTGCTTTTCTACTTCAGCTATTTTTCTGAATGCTACTGCAATCTGAGGAAATCCTTCTTCATCAGCAATATCAGCAAAATTAGGATAAAGATCTGACCATTCTTCATTTTCTCCCTCAGCTGCCCATAAAAGGTTTTGTTTTGTATCTCCTAATCCCACTGGATAAGCTGCAGTCATCTCTACTGCATCTCCCATTAAACTTTCATTTAAAAATTTGAAAAATCTTTTGGCATGTTCTTTTTCATTTTCAGCAGTTTCTAAAAATAAATTAGAAATTTGTACATATCCTTCTTTTTTCGCTGTAGATGCGTAATAAGTATATCTATTTCTTGCTTGCGATTCTCCTGCAAATGCTTTCATTAAATTTTGAGCAGTTTTTGTACCTTTTAAAGATTTCATTAAAAATCCCCCCTATTTTTTTCTCTATAGTCATAGATACCCTTTTTGATCCATATAACACATTTATTTTTTAAAAAGCAAACTTTTATCACATTTTTGCATAAAATAAATCAAACCATAGTTTAAAGGTATTTTCTTTTACCTTTTTCTATGGTTTTTGATAAAAATTTATAATTCTCGTCTTCCTTCTAATGCTTTGGATAAAGTGACTTCATCTGCATATTCCAAATCTCCTCCTACAGGAATCCCATGAGCAATTCTTGTAACTTTGATTCCTAATGGTTTTATAAGCTTTGAAATATACATAGCTGTGGCTTCTCCCTCTATGGTAGGGTTTGTAGCTAATATGATTTCTTTGATTTCTTTTCCTTGTATTCTCATTAAAAGTTCTTTGATTTTAATTTCCTCAGGACCTATTCCTTCCATAGGAGAAATAGCTCCATGAAGGACATGATAGACTCCTTCAAATTCTTTTGTTTTTTCCATGGCAATCACATCTTTAGGATCTTCTACAACACAAATCAATTGTGAATCTCTATGGGTATTTCTACATATATAGCAAGGATCCATATCTGTAATATTAGCACATTCTGAACAATATCTAGTATTTCTTTTAGCATCTACAATAGCTTGTGATAGATTTTGTGCATCTTCTATATTCATATTTAAAACATGAAAAGCAAGTCTTTGAGCTGTTTTTCTTCCTATGCCAGGAAGTCTTGAAAACTCATCTATAAGCTTTGCAATAGGTGCTGCGTAATAATTCATCTCAATCTCCTTTCTTCATACATAAAAACCGAGCCTTAAGGCTCGGCAACCTAGAATAAACCTGGAACGTTCATTCCTCCTGTAATTTTTCCCATTTCTTTAGACGTCATCTCATCAGCTTTTCTTAAAGCCTCGTTTATAGCAGCTATAATTAAATCTTGTAGCATTTCAACATCATCTGGATCTACTGCTTCTGGATCAATATTTATATCTAAAACTTCTTTTTTTCCATTTACTTTTACAGTAACTACTCCGCCACCAGCACTTGCTTCTACTTCTTTTTCTTCTAATTCTCCTTGCATCTTTTCCATTTCTTTTTGCATCTTTTGTACTTGCTTTAACATATTATTCATATTTCCAGGCATCATTGGCATTTTGCCCTTACCTTTTGCCATATTCTCTCCTCCATTTCTAGAAAGTTTTCACTATATTATACCATATATAGATGGGTAATTATACAGATTCATTACTCTATAATTTCTACTTGATTCTCTCCAAATAGCTCTATAATCTTTTGTACTTCTTCATCCTCTTTAGACTGCTCTCCTTTAGGCATAGTATGAAGTTCATCTTCCATAACGCATTTTAAATGTAGCTTTTGCCCCACCATTTCTGTCACAACATCTTCAATAAATTCTTTATAAGGACTTTTTTCTGCTGCTTCCTTATGAAATCCATATCCTTGTTTAAAAGATACAATGAGTTGATTCCCAGAAACCTCTACAAGCTCTCCTTCCATTAAAACTGCATAAATGGAAATTTTTCTTTTCTTTATCACTTGCAAAATTTGACTCCATCCTTTTTTTAAAGATTCTAATGGAATCCTTTTGACAGAAGGATTTTTATGTTTTTCTTCCTTTTTTTCATCCAAATCTTTAGATTTTTCTTCCTGCGTTTCTATGTGGATTTTTCCTGACTGAATGACTTTTTCTAGCTGAGCAATTCTCTCTACTAACCCCTCTATAGATACATCCATTTGTGGTTTAGAAAGTTTGATCATAGAAATTTCTAAAAAGACTCGGGGCTGAGTCGTCCATTTGACTTCTGCTAGTGTAGATGATAATTCTTGAATAGCCCTTATAATCTCATTCATAGATATTTTGTTTTCTTGTTCCCTAAGCCTTTGTATATTTTCTTTGGACATATGAATAATTCGATCTGGCGCATTGGATACTTTTGTCATCATCAGATTTCTATAATGCTGTAATAAATCTTTTATAAATTGTTGTATATCTTTTCCCAAGGATACTATTTCTTCAATTTGTTCTATTAAATTTTGTGTCTCTCTATTGGCAATGGCTTCTACTATTTTAAATAAATACTCATCACTTACAGTTCCTAAAAGATCTATTACATGTTCATAAGTAATTTTACCATTTTCAAAGGATATACATTGATCTAATATGCTTAAAGCATCTCTCATGGCTCCATCTGAATTCCTTGCAATAAGATGAAGTGCTTCTTCTTCTACCTCAATACCCATATGAGTACAAATATGATTCATTCGATCTATAAGATCTGTTTCTGTTACTCTTTTAAAATCAAATCTTTGACATCTTGATAAAATCGTTGCAGGAATCTTATGAGGCTCTGTAGTAGCTAAAATAAATAATGCATAGCTAGGAGGTTCTTCTAAAGTTTTTAAAAGAGCATTAAAAGCACCTGTAGAGAGCATATGCACCTCATCAATAATGTATACTTTATATTTTCCATTGGTGGGTGGATATTGTACATTTTCTCGTAATTCTCTAATATCATCCACCCCATTATTAGAAGCGGCATCTATTTCTATTACATCCATAATATTTTCGTGTAATATTCCACTACAATTTTCACATGTATTACATGGATTGTACTCTTTTGGTTGAAGGCAGTTTACTGCTCTTGCAAATATTTTAGCTGTAGAAGTTTTTCCCGTTCCCCTTGTTCCACAAAAAAGATACGCATGAGCAATGTTATTGTTTCTGATTTGATTTTTTAAAGTCTTTGTAATATGCTCTTGTCCTACTACATCTTCAAAAACTTGTGGCCTCCACTTCCTATAAAGAGCCATATATGCCATACCATACACCTGCTTTCATATAGAATATACCTGAATAAGAAAAATTCTTTCATTTCATTCAGAATTTCCCTTCCTTAAAATTTATAGAAACTTTAATCTTCTAAAATAGTTAACAATTTTAACTTTTCTATACCATTGTAATTAACATAAAAAAACATGTAGTTTTTTCTACATGTAAGTATTTTATGTAAGGCTGTGCACCTATCGTTGATAGGTTACTACAAACGTAACCTGTACAGTTAACTCGGTTTAGGCTCCCCTGCGGCACACTAGAGTGCCCACTTACCGTTGCTTCCTTCCGGATCTGGCGGGGTTCATGAGTTCTAGTTGCGCAGGACCCAATCTTCATCGCCACTTATACAGGGCAGACTTCACAGTAACAAACCGTCGATAGGCATTCAATCCTGCTACAGCGGATTGCAGGTTACAGGGCACCGCTACCTCCCCATCTAGCACAGCAAACTTTATAAACTTTTTAATTGGCGGAGAGAGCGGGACTCGAACCCGCGGGGCCTTGCGGCCTTACACGCTTTCCAGGCGTGCCCCTTAGCCAACTCGGACATCTCTCCATAGCGGGACATCTACTAATATATCATATTTAGACATAAATGACAAGTATCTAATTTTTTCATATAGTACCAAATTATAATCATTTTGCGTATTATTCATTCCAACTATTAACTTTAATAAAGTCATAAAATTCGCAAGCTCATGGCGCCAACGAAATCTCTTCATTGCATTCAAGATTTCCGTTGCTTAAAAATAAGAAACAATTATTGAGAATCACATCTTTTCATTTCTAAGAATCATGATCAAAAGATATATTCCCATAATGGCCGCACTTACATATCCGATCAGTCCAAAAAATGACATATCATATATTTTGGGTCCTACATTTGCAGTAATCACTAACGAAGAGCCTACTACAATAGAAGAAATAATAAGAGCAAACACAATTCTATTTGCCATCTTACTTAATTCTCTTATAGTCTCCTCCATATGAGCATGTTCTATCTTTACCTTTAACTTTCCTGCTAGTGCACTATTCATTAGTTCTAAGCTTTTGATGGGAATTTTTAATCCATATTTAGATAGTTGGTATATATTTTCTATTTGTTCTATTAGATCTTGTTTAAAATCTCTTTTAAAAAGAATATGTTCTTTTATATAAGGAAGTGCTGCATCCATCATATTCATCTTTGGATCAAGCTTTTGTACAACCCCTTGGATCGTCATCATTCCTTTTAAGAACATGGTAATATTTTTGGGCATAGAAAGATTGTTTCTCTTGCTTACTTGAAATATTTCATTCATAAACTGAGGAAAGTCAATATCTGATATGTTTTGTTGTACATATTTATTATAAATTTCTTCAATATCAGAATACAATCTATTCATTTGGACTTTTCCCTTTTTTATTCCTATTTTTACAACATTTTGAGTGATTTTTTCTATATCTTTTGTGGCAGATGCATATAATAACTCATTGAGTTTATATTTCATTCCCTCATCTAAACTTCCCATCATACCAAAATCTATATAAGCAATTTTTTTATGAGCAATCAACAAATTTCCTGGATGCGGGTCTGCATGAAAATATCCATCCTCAAATACTTGTTTCATATAATGATGCGTAAGCTTTTTTGCAATTTCTTTCAAATCATATCCACTTCTTTTTAAATCATCAATATTACTAATTTTAATTCCTTTTATGTATTCCATAACTAAAATATTAGAGGTAGTATATTCCTTGTAAACTTTAGGAGAAATCGCATATTGTATATTTTTATTTTTTTCATCAAATTTTTCTATATTATTTGCTTCATGGAAAAAATCTAATTCTTTTTTCATCATTTCTCCTATTTCATCTATCACCTCTTCAAAATCTATTACATTTTTCTGTGGAGCAAACTTTCCTATCTTTGTAAGCTTTTTTAAAAGAGCAATATCATTCATCATTACTTCTTTTACAAAGGGTCTTTGAATTTTTAAAACAACTTCTTCTCCTCTTTGTGTACATGCTAGATGTACTTGAGCCATAGAAGCTGATGCAATAGGCTCTTTTTCTAAATAGGAAAATACTTCTATTATTGGTCTTTTTAACTCCTTCTCAATAAGGTTTTGAATATCTTCAAATTTTTCAATTTTTACTTGATCTTGAAGCTTCTCAAATTCAAGGATATATTCTTCTGGTAATATATCTGGTCTTGTAGATAGAATTTGTCCTATTTTTATAAAAGTTGGTCCTAATTCCTCTAAAGCCTCTCTTGCATTTTCAGGAGTCATCCTTTCTTTTTTGATTCCATGTTTTATAAATACAGATATAATCTCTCTAATCCTCTTTCTTTCATTGATTGTATTCATTTCATATATTTGCCTCTCTTTTTTATCTTTATTTAATATTATAATCATTATTCCCTTCAATCAATCTATAAATTTTATATGATTTAACCCTTTCATGAATGAACGGTTATAAACTGGGGAAAATTATACAAAGAAAACGATTAGAAAGGATGACTGATTATGCCTAATGTTCAAATAGAACCTCCTCACTCAGACCTACCAAAAGAAAAGTTTGAACAACTAGCCGCTTATATAGATGGTCTAGATACTGCAAGAGGTGCATTAATTGAAATTCTTCATAAAGCACAAGATCTATTTGGTTATCTCCCAAGAGATGTACAACTTTTTGTAGCTAGAAAAATAGGGATTCCTGCTGCTGAAGTTTTTGGAGTTGTTACCTTCTATTCTTATTTTACTACAAAACCTAAAGGAAAACATACTATTAGTGTGTGTATGGGAACTGCATGCTTTGTAAAGGGCTCTAATGAAATATTTGAAGCCTTCAAAGAAAAATTGCACATTAATCCTCAAGAAACTACAGAAGATGGTCTTTTCACTTTAAACGATGTTCGTTGTATAGGTGCATGTGGGCTTGCTCCTGTTGTAACGGTAGATGAAAAAGTATATGGAAAAGTCACCATTGACGATATTGATCATATTATCAAAACCTATAGAAAGGAGGATTCCATGTGAAAATAGATTCTATGGATACTTTACAAAAAATAAGAGAAAAAGCACTAAAAAAAGTAAGATTAAGAAATCCCAATGAAAATATGAAAGATCATCAAGATGATCAAAAAGATATTTTAGTCTGTGGAGGCACAGGCTGTATGGCAAGTGATAGCAATAAGCTGATTAAAAATCTTGAATTGATCTTAAAAGCAAGAGGATATTCTGACAAAGTAAATGTCATCAAAACAGGATGTTTTGGCTTTTGCGAGCAAGGTCCCATTGTCAAAATACAACCTGACAATATATTTTATGTAAAAGTCGGCCCAAAAGATGCCAAGGATATTATTGATAAACATATTATAGGCGGACATCAAATAGAAAGATTGTTGTATAAAAATCCTTCAAATGAAGAAAGAATACACAAACATAAAGATATTCCCTTCTATAAAAAGCAACTACGTATTGCTCTTAGGAATTGTGGACGCATTCATCCTGAAGATATTTATGAATATATTGCTTTTTCTGGATATGAAGCTTTAGGAAAAGTTCTTGACAAATCTCCTGAAGAAGTAATAGATATAGTAAAAAAATCAGGCCTCAGAGGAAGAGGCGGTGGAGGCTTTCCTACAGGTCTTAAGTGGCAGCTTACTCGTGAATCAGAAGGAGATATAAAATATATCATCTGTAATGCTGACGAAGGAGATCCAGGAGCTTTTATGGATAGAAGTATATTAGAAGGAGATCCTCATAGCGTGCTTGAAGCTATGATTATTGGAGGATATGCAATTGGTGCAAATCATGGAGTTATCTATATAAGAGCCGAATATCCACTCGCTGTAGAAAGACTCAATACCGCTATTGATCAAGCAAGAGAATTAGGATTACTAGGAAAAAATATATTTGGTTCAGACTTTCACTTTGACATTACCATAAAATATGGAGCAGGTGCTTTTGTTTGCGGAGAAGAGACTGCTCTAATTAACTCTGTAGAAGGTAGAAGAGGAGAGCCAAACAATAAGCCTCCTTATCCTGCTCAAGAAGGCTATTGGAGTCGTCCTACCTGTGTAAACAACGTAGAAACCTTTGCAAATATTCCTCCTATTATTTTAAAGGGTCCTGAGTGGTTTTCATCTATAGGAACAGAAAAAAGCAAAGGTACAAAAGTATTTGCCCTTGCAGGGAAAATAAACAATATAGGCCTTGTAGAAGTACCTATGGGTACTACTCTTCGTGAAATCATTTATGATGTAGGAGGAGGAATTCATAAAGGGCATAAATTTAAAGCCGTACAAACTGGAGGTCCTTCTGGAGGAGTCATTACAGACAAAGATTTAGATACTCCTATTGATTACGAACACTTAACAGAAATCGGATCTATGATGGGATCTGGTGGAATGATTGTTATGGATGAAACAAATTGCATGGTAAACATTTCAAAATTCTATATGGAATTTATTATGGATGAATCCTGTGGAAGATGTACTCCTTGTAGAGTAGGTACAAAAAGAATGCATGAATATTTACAAAAAATCACTCATGGAGAAGCTACAATGGAAGACTTAGATGCTTTAAAGGAGCTTGCTTATATGATCAAAGATGGATCCCTTTGTGGTTTAGGTCAAACTGCTCCCAATCCAATCTTAAGCACTATGAAATACTTCTTTGATGAATATAGATCTCATATAGAAGATAAAGTTTGTCCTACTGGAGAATGCAAAAAGCTTTCTAGTCCTAAAAATGAGGAGGTGAAAATATGAATGAAGAAAAAATGATTCATATTAGTATAAACGATATGCCATTAGAAGTAAAAGAAGGAATTACAATTCTTGAAGCTGCTCATAAAGCAGGAGTAAAGATCCCTACTTTATGTCATCTAGATTTACACGATTTAAAGCTTGCCAATAAAGTGGCCTCTTGCAGAGTATGTACTGTGGAGTTAATCGGAAAAAATTCTTTAGTGCCAGCTTGTGTTACAAAGGTATCAGAAGGAATGGTCATTCATACAGATTCTATTCGAGCTATCAAAACAAGAAGAATGGCAGTAGAACTTTTATTGTCAAACCATCCTAATGAATGTTTTACATGTCCTAAAAATTTAGAATGTGAATTACAGTCTTTGGCAAAAGAACTTGGAGTACGGGAAATAAAATGGCTTGGAGAAAGAAAAAAATTTGAAAAAGATTTATCTAGCGATGCCATCGTGAAAGATCCTAATAAATGTATTATGTGTAGAAGATGCGAAACCATGTGTAACGAAGTCCAAACATGTGGAATATTATCTGCTATTGGTCGTGGCTTTAAAGCATTTGTAGGTCCTGCCTTTGATATTCCTATGGCAGAATCTTCTTGTACTTATTGTGGACAGTGTGTATCTGTATGTCCTACAGCTGCTTTAACAGAAGTAAACCATACAGACAAAGTATGGAAAGCTTTAGCTGATCCTGATAAACATGTAGTGGTACAGACTGCTCCTGCTATCCGAGTAGCCATTGGAGAATTATTTGGAATGGATGCTGGAACCATTGCCACAGGAAAAATGGTTACAGCCCTTAAAAGAATGAATTTTGATGCTGTATTTGATACGGATTTTGGAGCTGATCTTACCATTATGGAAGAAGCAACAGAATTTATGCATAGGATGGAGCATGGTGGAACCCTACCTATGCTTACAAGCTGCTGTCCTGCTTGGGTAAAATTTATCGAACATCAATTTCCTGAGTTATTAGATGTTCCTTCTACTTGTAGATCTCCTCATATTATGTTTGGAACCATCGCAAAAACCTACTATGCACAAAAGCACAATCTAGATCCTAAAAATATAGTAGTCGTATCTGTCATGCCTTGTATCGCCAAAAAAGCTGAAGCAAAAAGGCCAGAACTTACTAAGGATTATCAAACAGATGTAGATATTGTCATTACTACCAGAGAACTAGGAGCCATGATTAAAGAAGCTGGAATTGATTTTAAGAATCTTCCAGATAGTGAATTTGACCACCCATTAGGAGAAACAACAGGCGCATCTGTCATATTTGGAACAACAGGAGGCGTCATAGAAGCTGCTATGCGTACAGCTTATGAATGGATTACAGGAGAAGAATTAAAAGAAGTTGAGTTTACTCAATTAAGAGGTATGGAAGGCATACGAGAAGCTACTGTAAAAATAAAAGATAAAGACGTACGAATAGGCATCGCTCATGGTCTTGGAAATGCTCGTATTATCCTCGAAAAAATAAGAGATGGAAAATCTCCTTATGATGCCATTGAAATTATGGCTTGTCCTGGAGGATGTATTGGTGGAGGAGGACAACCTTTCCATCATGGAAATGATGAAATCGTAAGGAAAAGACAACAAGCCATCTATGAAGAAGATCGAAATAAAAAAATAAGAAAATCTCATGAAAACACTGAAGTATTAAGGCTGTACAAAGAATTTTTAGGAGAACCTTATGGAGAAAAAGCCCATAAGCTTCTCCACACCCATTATGAAAAGAAAGATAGAATATAATCATTGTATAAGTCTTAGTATATACTATACTAAGACTTATACAACTAAAAATACTAAAAGACTTGCTAAAAGAATAGCTACAATAAACACAGCATACCTTAAACTATTTACACTTTTACCTATTTCTTCTATAACTTCTTGTAAACTTTTGAATTCAAATTTCATATCTTTTATTATATATTGGATAGAAAATCTCCTTATTTTTTGTTTCTTATATTTTTTAGGTTGGATTTGTATTCCACTAATAGACTGAATGACTCCTTGTGTCAAATACACAAAGTCTACTACAATTCTATCTATAAAGTGAAATATAGCCGAAGTAAAACGAAATGTATAAACAAGTACAGGTTTATATAAATCTCTTTCAAGATTAAACCAATTTAAAGATGGATTGATATAAATTTTTTCTCCCTCTACTTCTTTTCTTAAAACTTTTTGTACAAATATGATATATATAAGTACCCCTATAAAAATCGTTTTGATAGAAGATATAATATAAGCAGGTTTGTAAAAATGAATGGGTGTATATTTTGATGTACCAAATATATATATAGCTTTCTGAAGAATAGGAGAAATACTATTAGGGAAAATCCCTATATAAACAATCACCCCTGCTAATGTGGCCATAGGAAAAATAGCTCTTTTTTTCACAAGGTGTTTAAGTTGTCCATTGTATTGTTCATTTTTTTCAACAAATACAGTTATAAATATTTTAAGAAGATATGCTACTGTAAAACTACTACTTAAAGTAAATATGATCTCTGCTATGGTAAACCATATATTGTGATACATATGATGAGCCACTCCTAGTGCTTCATGTAAAATAGTTTTACTAATAAATCCATTGAACCCTGGCATGCCTATAATAGCCAAAAGCCCAATGAAAAATACAGCCTTTAATTTTGTTTTATTTTTTCCAAAGCCTTTAATTTTATTGATACTTAATTCATGTAATACCATATAAATAATCCCTGCCCCCATAAATAAAAGTACTTTAAATATGGCATGATTAACAATATGATATAGTGTACCATAAATAGCTACACTTTTATGATCCTTTAAAAGTCCATACAGTCCTATTCCTACTAAAATATATCCTGCTTGACTCATGCTACTATAGGCAAGGATTCTTTTAATATTTCTTTGGAAAAGAGCCAAAAACCCTCCTAAGAACATATTCACAAGACCTAATACAAATAAAATGGTAGATAAAGTTTCATCGATCTCTATCATCCATACGGTTACAATAATCCCAAATATTCCTGTTTTGATTAGAATTCCTGACAAAATAGCACTTGCTGGGGTAGGTGCTGCCGGATGTGCCTTTGGAAGCCATACATGAAGAGGAAACATACTTGCCTTTGTTCCAAATCCAATAATCATAAGACCACTAATTAAATACTGTATATTCCCTATTTTTTTCATTTTCATTCCTAATTCACTAATATTTAAAGTTCCTGTATAGTCATACAAAATAAATAATCCCATTAAAAGTACAAGACCTGCTCCTATAGCCATAGCTAAATAAGATTTTCCTGCTTCATGGGCATATTGATCTTCGTCATGAATGATAAGTGCATAGGAAGTAAAAGACATGATCTCGAAAAAAGCAAATAAATTTAAAATATTTTCGGAAATAAAAATTCCTATGGTGCTAAATAAAGTAAGCATGAAAAACGAATAATATCTATTTCTTTTTTTATAATGAATCAAATATTGAGTAGAATACATAGTTGTCAAAACCCATATAAAAGTAGTAATAAAAACAAATATATATCGAAATGCATCTAATCTTAAAGATAGTCCTGTTCCCATAATATCTGGTATGAAAAGTAAAATAGGTTCTTTCATCACTCTTTTATAAAGAAAAAGTACGATCAAAAATTCCAAAGCCGTCATTAATATGTTGAAAAGATCTCTATACGTTTCATTTTTTCTTCCTATAAGCCACCCAAATATAGCCCCTATGAATGGGATGACTAAAATGAGTATCAAAGCTGTTTGATCAAACAAAATCATCCTCCTCTCTTTAAAAAACAAGTACCATTAAAAGGATTGCTAATATCACCGCAACTATAAACAAAGCATACATCAAACTATTCATTCCTTCATACATATGACTTACTACTTGAGATACAGTCTTTGTTGGAATATCTATAGAAATATTTTTATTGCCTTTACTTAACTCTATCCCACTTAATCTTTTTATTTTTCCTCCCATATAATATACTAAATTTAAAGCACTTTGATCAATTACGTGAAAAACATATGAAGAAGATATAAAAATCCATCTTAAAGTAGGTTTATATATATTTTTTTCAATACTCAACCAGTTTAAAGTAGGATTCATGTAAACAATCTTTCCTTCTATTTCCTTTGTCAAATATTTTTTAGTCAATAGATATAAGATGATTCCTAATACTATATTGATCAAAGAACTTTTCATATGACTCCATGTATAGAAATGCTGGATAGAAAAATGTCCTTCTCCTAATTCATCTGTTGCATATCCTATGATATTCATCATATTTTGAGGATTTATTCCTATATAAATAATCAATATACTTAAAATCAACATAGGAAATAGTGCTCTTTTTTTGATAAAACTTCTCCATTGACCTTTGTATTTTTCATTGTTTTCTATAAATACAGTAACAAATATTTTTAACATATAAGCTACAGTAAAAACACTACTAATAGTAAAAATCACTTCTGCTACAGTCCATCCTATATTGTGATACAAATGATGTGCCTCAGCTAAAGCTATATGAAGTAACGTCTTACTAATATATCCATTAGACCCTGGAAATCCTATAATTGCTAAGAACCCTAGGAAAAATAATCCTTTCAATATATACTTATGCTTTCCAAATCCCTTAATTTCATTAATACTTAGTTCATGAAGAATCATATAAATAATTCCTGCCCCCATAAAAAGTAACACTTTAAATATAGCATGATTTACAATATGAAATAATGTAGCATAAATAGCTACGGAGCCATGTTCTCTCAAAATTCCTATTAAACCAATTCCTACAAGAATATAACCTGCTTGACTCATTCCACTATAAGCCAATATCCTCTTTATATTTCTTTGAAATAAAGCAAAAAAGCCTCCCACAAACATATTGATCAAACCTAAAATCAATATAAAAATAGAAAAGTTCATATCACCTTCCATTAAATAATAGTTAATAATAAATATTCCGAATATACCTGTTTTGAGTAATACACCAGATAAAATAGCACTAGCTGGAGTTGGAGCAGCAGGATAAACTTTAGGAACCCATACATGAAAAGGAAATACTGTTGCTTTTACTCCAAATCCTATAAAAATCAAAGTACTAATCATATACTTGATGTTTCCAATATCTCTCATAGCCTCTCCCAACTGGCTAATGTATAAAACACCTGTATATTCATATAAAAGGAATAATCCCATCAAAAGAACCATCCCCCCTCCAATAGCCATTCCAATGTAAACTTTTCCTGCTTGGAGAGTATATTGATCCTCATCATGAATAATCAACATATAAGAAGTAAACGACATGATTTCAAAGAAAGTAAATAAATTGAGTATATTCTCTGATAAGAATATTCCTATAGTACTAAATAATGTAAGCATGAAAAATGCATAATATCTATTCCTATTTTTGTGACGAATCAAATATTGAGTAGAATAAATAGTAGTTAAAAACCATATCAAACAACTAATCCATAAAAAGATATAACGGAAAACATCTAGTTTTAAAGATAATCCCGTTCCCATAATATCAGGGATAAAGACAGTGATAGGTTCTTTGACAACTTCTTTATATAAAAAAGTCACGATCAAAAAAGTGATACCTGTTAATCCTATATGAAGTATATCTCTTATTTTTTCACTCTTTTTACCTACTAAGTATCCGATCAAAGAAATTATGGCAGGAAATAATAAAATACTTAAGAGGATCACTTGATTCATAAAAAGATCTCCTTTCATAAAGCCTTTATAATATATTTTTGGCAATTTGCTGGATATAATGCAGAATTACATTTGGGAATAGTCCTAAAAAAACTGTAATGGTAGTGAGTACTACAATAGGAACCAACATTTTTAAAGGAGGATCTAAATTTTCTATATTCTTTTGTTCTTCCTTGTGAAAAAAAGCTGTCACTACAATAGGTAAAAGATAGGTTGCAGTTAAAAAAGCACTTACTAAAAGAATCACAGGAAAAATGATTTTATTTTCAGAAAGCCCTCCTAAAGCTAAAAACCACTTGCTTACAAAAGCATTGGTAGGAGGAATCCCAACCAATGAAATAGAAGCAATCCCAAAGCACCACATAGTAATAGGCATTCTTCTTCCAATTCCTTTGATCTCATCCATATTTTTTTTATGGGTCATATAATAAATTGCACCTACACAGAAGAATAGAGTAATTTTTATCACTGCATGATTAATCAGATGCAGCAATCCTCCTGTTAAGGCATTTTCATTTAAAAGAATGATGCCAAGTAAAATATACCCAAGTTGACTAACAGTTGAATATGCAAGCCTTTTTTTCAAATTTTCTTGATGAAGGGCAAGCAGTGACCCTAGAAGTATTGTAATAAAAACCAATACACTAATATACTTATTTCCATGAATCGTTCTAATGACCTCAGAACCAAATATAAAATAACTTACTCGAATGAGTACAAATACTCCAGACTTTACAACTGCTACAGCATGTAAAAGTGAACTTACTGGAGTTGGAGCTACCATGGCAGCAGGAAGCCAACTATGAAAAGGTACAATAGCAGCTTTTACACCAAATCCCAAAAACATAACTGTATAAATAATTCTCATAAGATGTGGATTGTCTATAAGTGCTCCTTTTAAAACTCCTCCTGGTATGAAATTTAAGCTACTCGTCATACTAAATAAAAGGATCATTCCTAAAAGGGCAAGAGTGGCTCCTCCTAAAGAATAAATTAGATATTTTTTCCCACTATATAAAGCTTCTTTACTACCTGCATGAATCACAAGAGGAAAAGTTGCTAACGTAAGAAGCTCATAAAAAATATATAGAGTAAATAAATTTCCCGAAAATGCAATACCCATAGTAATCCCTAATGTGAGGATAAAAAATATAAAAAATCTTTCTTCTTTTCCTTCATGCTTCATATATTCCATAGAGTAAAAGGTCGTAAAAATCCAAAGGGTAGACGCCAAAAGAGCGAACAATAGTCCAAGTTTATCTACTTTGAAATAAACATCTATCAAAGGATTGATTCTTAAAAGATCTATCTTTGTTTCTTTTCCTTGAAGAAAAATTGCTAAAACTGCTAAAAAATTCATTGCTACAGATGAGACTGCAAATATATTTCTTATCTTTTCTCCTTTGAATAACACTTTTGTTCCTACTCCTGCAAGAAAAAAAGGAAGAAATATTGGCACAAGCAAAAACCAGTTCATTTTCGTCACCTCACTAAATAAGTCCTTTTCTTATCATATCAATCAATCCATTAGAAATGACACCTACTCCAATCATAATTATCATCAAAATAAATATAGGCGCTAATTCTTTGAATGACTTTTCCTTGGATCCATAAACTTTTCCCTCTATATTTTCTTCTCCAAAATATCCATTTACTACAATTGGAAAATAATAAACTGCATTTAAAAGGCTGCTGATTAAGATGGCCCCCATAAAAACAAGTTTTCCCATATCTATAGTAGCTAAAGCTAAATACCATTTGCTAATAAAACCTGGAAGAATTGGGATTCCTACCATAGATAATGCTCCTAGTGTAAAAATTCCTAATGTGAGAGGCATCTCTTTTCCGATTCCTTTTAATTCACTTAGCTTTTTCGTATGTGTTTTTTCAATCATAGCTCCTGCTGCTAAAAATAATCCTGATTTTGTAACCGCATGACCAATCATATGAAAAATTGCCATAGTAAGTCCTAACTCATTTCCAAGTCCTATTCCAAAATAGATATATCCCATTTGAGCCACACTAGAGTATGCAATGACTCTTTTGATTTCCTTTTGCCTAATGGCAAATATAGATCCCATAATCATACCTAATGTACCTAATATCAGAATGAAATTTAAAATACCAAACTCTATAATCATTTCTTTCCCATAAATTCTGTAAAATATTTTGATGAGTAATAAAACAGGTGGTTTTAACACCAACGAAGACAATAAGGCACTAGAAAAGGATGGAGCACTAGAATGAGCATCTGGAAGCCATACATACATAGGAAACATAGCACTTTTAATACCTATGCCTATGGTAAAAAGCCCTGATGAGATGAGTAATGTATTTTTATATAATCCATAAGAATTTACAATCTCCTTATGCATAAAATTCATATTTAAATGACCTGTAATATCATATAAAAATGCAATTCCCATTAATATAAGCCCTGAGGCTAAGCTGCTTAAAATCAAATATTTTAATGCAGCAGCAATGTTTTCTTTCTTATCTTTTACTACAATAATTCCACAAGAAGCTAAAGTGGTCACCTCTATAAATACAAAGCTATTAAATAAATCATTTGTAAAAACCATCCCTAGTAAGGAACCTACCAAAATATTCACTAATATATAATAAAATATAATTTTATTTTCTTTTATTTCTTTTTCTATAGAATAAATAGAATACCAAGTCACCAATAATGCTACAAGACAAAATACAATACTCATCATGCTTTCTATAAATCCTATCTGAAATTCTATCCCCCATGGTGCATCAAAATGTCCTACTCTGTATATATAAGCTCCATTCTCATTTACATATCCTAAGTTTAGTATTCCCAATACCAAAGATATAGACATTGTAAAAATACTAAGCTTTTTTACTCTATCTATTTTTTTCATAAGGGGCATTACAAAAGCACTGATGAATAAAATTAATATGATCAACAGTGGAAAATTATTGGCACCCATTTTAGTCCCCCCTCATTTTCATAATTTCATCTAATTCAATTGTTCCATATTTTTCGTAAAGTTTGATGGTAAGGGCTAAAGCAAAAGCTGTAACACTTACAGCTACTACAATCCCCGTAAGCATTAAAGCAGTAGGAATAGGATTGATGTATCCTTGTGCTCCTTTATGAAGCTTTCCTACAATAGGAGCCTCTCTTCCTGCAATAAATCCTTTGGAGATGAAAAACAAAAAAACAGCTGTATCCATAATATTCATCCCTATAATCTTCTTGATTAAATTATTATGAAGTAGCAATGTTACAAATCCTACTCCAAATAAAATCATAGCTCCTGTTTCATAATAATTGGTAAGTAGTTTTTCCATACTATATTTCTCCTTCATCAAACAAACTATAAAAGAAGTATACACTTACAGATACAATAATCCCTACACCTATATTCAGAGGAAGAAGATATCCTCCGCTTAATATATTCCCTGGAGTTCCTAAACCCATTTGAGGAAGATGTAGATGACTTCCTCCTGTAATAAAGCTATATCCTTTCAATACTCCATATACAATGAGTGCACTACTCATAAAATCCATCATACGTTCATAGCTAAATTTCTTTTTTGCTTTTTCACTTCCATATACAATTCTATAAAGAATAAAACTCGTTCCAAGGATGGTTCCTCCTGCAAAACCTCCTCCAGGAGAAAGATGTCCATGTAATATAACATATACTCCAAATAATTGTATAAATGGAATAATGATTTTACTGATCTCCTTTAATATAATATTTTCCATACCAAGCACTCACTTTCTTTCATCTCTTTTTAAAACTGTCAAAACTACTATAGCTCCTGTAAATAATACAGTGGCTTCTCCAAAAGTATCAAAAGCTCTATAATCTAATATAATTCCAGTTACAGTATTTAAAGCACCTGTTTCTTCTACCCCTTTTTGCACATACCGATCCATGACTTCATTGTGAGCAGGATTATTACTTTCTCCAAGAGGTGGAAGTTCTTTTACTCCTATTAATAGAATACCAATAATTAAAATCGTTAAAAAAACTGCCATAATTTTTCTCATTTATGGACACCTCTTATTTTTTTAAGAGTAAGAACAAATAATACAGTAGTAATCCCAGCTCCTACTGCAGCTTCTGTTATTGCTAAATCTGGAGCATTGAGTTGCTGCCATAAAATTGCCATAACCAAACTATATACAGTAAAAACAATAATCGTTCCTAATAAATCTTTCATAATAGATACCGCTACTGCTGATCCTATTAAAAATAAAATCATAACTACACTGAATATTTCCATATACTTCACTCCACTTGTTTATTTTTTCTTATAAAAGCTGCTTTAGATATAAGATGGGTAGCTGTAGGATTTGTAATCCATAAAAATATAATGATTAAAAAAAGCTTTATACTTGTAAAATGAAATCCATTGTATACCATAAGCGCTAAAAGACATAAAACTGCTCCTAATGTATCACATTTTGCAGCACTATGAAGCCTTGTAAAAAGATCTGGAAATCTCAGTATTCCAATTGTTCCCACAACAAAGAAAAACAATCCTCCTAAAAGTAAAATACCAATGAATATAATTTTTATCATTTCTACTCTCCTGCCTTTTCAATGAAATGAGAAATCACCACAGACCCTATAAAACTAATCAGTGCATACACAAGGACTACATCAATAAAATAAGTTTCTTTTAATATAAAAGAAATCATAGAAATTAATATAATTGTCTTTGTTCCAATGACATTAATAGCAACTAATCGGTCAGAGGCTTCAGGCCCTTTTATGGCTCTAATCATACATAATATAATGGTTACTGACAAAATGAGACTTGCAAAAATCAATAACTTATCTATCATTTTCCTACTCCTCTATTTTTAAAAGGATTTTTTCAAATTTTGAATTTAAAATTCCTTCTATATATTCTTTTTTTAAACAATGTACAATCATCTCATCTTTTTTTATAAAAACCGTAAGAGTCCCTGGTGTAAGAGTAATAGAATTTGCTAGAATAGTTCTATGAAAATCACTTTTTAATTTAGAATGAAATTTTATGATTTGAGGAGATATATCCATTTTAGGACTTAAAACAATTTTAGCTACTTGAAAATTGGCAATCACAAGTTCCTTTATAAAAATCAATACATAAAGAAAAGAATAATATACTTTTTTAAAATTATGAAAACATTTTCCCGATATGGAAAAAATCAGTTCCTTATTCAATTGATAAATTCCCATACAAACAATGAGTCCTAGCATTCCTCTTTCCACATTGATTTGTTCAGCTAATATAATCCAAAATAACATTAAAAAAGTCATTCCATATATCATTCGTCCCATAAATTCCTCCAATTGATAAATTTGATTCTACAATAGTATATGCAATAAACATGCCTAATCTATGGATTTTTTTAAATCAATTTTTATCATTTAGTATTTTACTACTTTATTTCTGTTTTATTTTCAGAAAATAAAATAGAAATAGAATACTTTTTAAAATTTTATGTGATAAATTGTTTCAAAATGAAACAATTTATCTTTCATTATGAGAATACACTGTATTATTTTAATACACTTGTATCATTTTAATACATGTTCAAGATGGTATTTTTCAATTTTTCTATACAAAGTACTTCTTCCGATTCCTAAAATTTTAGACGCTCTTACCATATTTCCATCTACTTCTTGCAGTGTTTTGGTAATGGCTATTTTTTCTATCTCTTCTAAAGATAATAGATCACTAGGCACTTCCCATCTTTTAGGAATATTGCTAGATTGAATATGATTGGGAAGGTTTTTATAGGTAAGAACTTCATCTTGAGTCATGTATACGATCAGTTGAATTACATTTTGTAATTCTCTTACATTTCCTGGCCATTTATAATGAATCATCCCTCGATAAAAACTTTCATCCACAGCCTTTATATTTTTTCCTATCCTACTACTGAATTTATGAATAAAATAATCTATAAATGTTTTTATATCCTCTTTTCTATTTCTTAAAGAAGGGGTTTGAATAGGCATTACATTGAGTCGATAAAAAAGATCTTCTCTAAAATTTCCAAGCTCCACTTCTCTTTTTAAATCCTTATGAGTAGCTGCAATCACTCTAACATCCACAGAAACTACATTATGCCCTCCGATTCTTACAATTTGCTTTGTTTCAAGGACTCTTAAAAGATTAGCTTGAGTATCCAAAGGCATATCTCCAATTTCATCTAAAAATATGGTTCCCCCATCAGCCAATTCAAATTTTCCTGGATGTCCTTCTCTTTTGGCCCCTGTAAAAGCTCCTTCTACATATCCAAAAAGTTCACTTCCCACTAAATCACGAGGGATAGCTCCACAGTTTAAAAATATAAATGGATTTTTTCTTCTAGGACTTTCATTGTGAATAGCTTGAGCAAACAATTCTTTTCCTGTTCCACTTTCTCCCAATAATAAAATAGTAGCATTTGTTTTAGCAGCTAAAGAAGCAATTTGAATAGCTTGTTTAATTTCTTTACTATTTCCCAATATGTCTTTAAAAGTAAATCTAGCTTGTGATCCTACAATTTTATTGACCAAACTATGAATCGTTTTCACTTCTTTAAATGTAAATACAACTCCCTCCAAATCCTTATCTACTATAGGAGTTACCGTTACGATACAAGGAATATCCTCTTTTTTTCTATTTTTAAAATATATTTCTTCTTCCTCAAATTTTTTTCCACTTCTAATCCTTTTCATAATTTTATTATAATTTTTTTGATCTAATATATGATGAATGTTTTTGCCTAATAATTCTTCTTGTTTGATTCCAAAAAAATTTCGTGCAAAAAGATTAATATCCATTACAATTCCTTTGGAATTCGTACAAATAAGACCTTCTGATATGGATTCCATGATGGCATAAAAATGCTTATTGGCCATATCTAATTGCTTATTCATCTCCTCAAGCTTCATTTTCTTTCCTATTGCTTGGGCAGCAGCAACTACCATCCCAAGTGTATGGGGATGAGCCTTCTTATCAGGACCTGTAATGCTTAAAACTCCTATAATTTCTTCATTTTCATCTCTTATAGGACATGCAGAGGAAGTGAGATCATGATATTGCTTGCAATAATGTTCCGCCCCTAAAACTTGAAGGGCTTCTCCAATTTCTAAAGCTGTCCCAATAGCATTTGTTCCAATGATATCTTCTCGTACATTACACCCTAATAAAATATTCAACTTCTTATATTTCTTAATCATCTCTTCACTACCCATACATTCTAATACATATCCATCTTTGTCTGTAAGCCTTACAATAAATCCTGTACTATTTACAATTTTTCTAAGACTATGCATAAATGGAATAGCCGTTTGAATAAAAGGCATAAATTGTCTATACTTTTTCTCACATTCTTCTTGGGATAAAAAAATATCCACTTTCTGTGAAAAAGGATCTACTTTATATTTTTTACTTCTAATCCATGAATCTGCAATAACAGGTCTTATATGATTTCTTTGTATGTTTCCATTCGCCACAAAATTCTGCCAGGCTTTTATAAAGCCTTCCTTCTTATCTGAGAGCTTATTTACAGGCAAAAACATTCCTCCCATGCATATAGTTTATTTATATTATTATATCATTCCCATACTTATCTTTAACATTATTCCTGTATCCTACTTACGAATCATTTTTCTATGTCCATAGCCTCATATAAAATGGTATAAATTTCCCAAAGGATTTTGTTCTTCCTTCATGAATCTATTCATAATACATAAAGGTATACTTTTCTATACAAAGAAATGGGGGGATAGGGTATGGAAACACCTATCATACAAACAATCAATATTCCTATAGAAAATTTGAAAGAAAATATGATTATCGGTGAAGATGTGATCAATGATGATGGAAAGAAATTAGTAAATCAAGGCTATTGTATCAAAGACTTAGAAAGAGTAATTTCTCTTTTTCAAAATTACGGTATTGATTTTGTAAATATCCAAATTCAAGAAGATTCTTCAATCCATGATGATGATTTCATTATTCCAGACATAAAAAATATGGATGTAGAAAATAAAAGAGAAGAAGAGATTATTGACTTTAAAGAAAATTTTCATCAAACAAAAAGATGTATTTATACGGACTTTAATGATCTATTGTGTAAAAAACCTATGACTCGTGAAACTTTAAAGGAACATACAAAGAAACATCTTAAGATCTTCTCTATTGGTACAAACATTTTTCAGCTTATAGAAATGATGAGAAAAATGGATACTACCATTTATACTCATTGCTATCATGTAGCTTTAACCAGCTATTGTATTGGAAAATGGCTAAATCTTGTAGAAGAAGACCTAGAAGAATTATTTTTAGCTGCTATTTTTTCTGACATTGGAAAATTAAAGCTTCCTAAAGCTATTTTGTATAAAACAGAACCTTTAAATGCTCTTGAAAAAAAGAAAATACAAGAACATGTTTTTCACAGTTATCATATTCTTGAACCTTATTTATCCATCTCTAGCAGAATCAAAAAAGCCATTTTATCTCATCATGAAGCCATAAACGGAAAAGGCTATCCTATAGGAATACAGGATGAAGAGATTCCACTTTTTTCAAAAATTATTGCTGTAGCAGATACTTATAATACGCTTACATCTAAAAATTTATCTTCTGCTACAGTCCTAGATACTATTAAAACTATGGAGACTGACTATAAAAATCAATTAGATACGAAAATATTGTATGTATTTTTACAACGTATTGGAGATTGTTTTATTGGTCAAAAGGTCAAGCTTAAAAACCAAGAAATAGGTGAAATTGTATTTATGAATCATAGATTCATTCAAAAGCCTATGATCAAACTTTTATCTAATCAAAAAATTATAGATTTAAGCAGCGCCCCTAAGCCTTTTTATATTCAAGAATTAGTTGTATAAAATTTTTATAACCCATTCTTTCTATCAACATTATAAAAAATAAGGAACAGTTATTAAGAATTTGTGAAAATATAGAATAAGAAAGAATTTGAATAGCATTACACTGTTTGAGCAACGCGAGTTTGTAATGCTATTTTCGATCGTTTCTATATATTTTTCAAATTTGAAAATTAGTGACGTTTTTTTATAACGTTAAGACTGTTGATAAACTACATTTTGACAAACGTCATAAAAATTAGGAACAATTATTAAGAATTTGTGAAAATATAGAATAAGTGAGAAAATGAATAGCATTACACTGTTTGAGCAACGCGAGTTTGTAATGCTATTTTCGATCGTTTCTATATATTTTCCAGATTTGAAAATCAGTGACGTTTTTTATGACTTTGTCTACAAGCTCGACATTTTTTTATACCGTTGTTATTCATTTATAAAAATACAGCTTTCCATTTTCTATTTCATAAGAAAGTTCCTCTTCGCACAAATAAGTGAGTATGGCTCCTATGGTCGTATGTAAAAAATGATATTCTTTAAAATCCACTTCTAAATCCTCTAAAACGATCACTTCTTCTAATAGCTCTTCTCTTGTTTTAGGTTGTGCTAAAAGTTCTTTACAAATTTCTATATATTTTTCTAAATTGTCCTTATTCTTTTGAACAAGTGTCTTTATTTCTTCTTTATTATATATATGGTTTCCATGACTTAGAAGATAATATTCATAATCTAGGGAAAGTATTTTATCATACGTATTCATTTGATCTTTGATATCCATCAAAAAAGGCATTTTATATTTTTTAAATATTTCTTCACTCATTAAAGAATCTGCCAAAAAAAATACTCCATCCTTTGTTCCTATTCCTATTTGTCCTTTTGTATGTCCTGGCAATGAAATGATTTCAAATTTTTCATTATTTATTTTTTCCATTCCTTCTTCTACAATAGCATCTACTTCAATATTTTTCCCATGAATAAATTCTTTTCTCAACATTTTAATAGGACTTGCTCCATAAAGATTCATAATAAAAAGGTCCTCATTTTCTATATATAATTTTTCTTTGGAAGATGAGTAAATAATACTTCCTGGATAATTTTCTTTTAAAAAATAATTTCCTCCTGCATGATCTATATGATGATGGGTATTGAATACATATTTTATATTCATATTATTTTGCCCTAAAATTTCACAATTCTTCCTTGCTTGTTGATTGTTATTTCCTGTATCTATTAATAATGTATATTTATCTTTAAACAAAAATACACCTACATTTGTACCGGATAAAATACAATAGGTATTTCCTTTTATTTTTTTAAGTTCCATAAAGTCCTCCTATCCATAAATATTTCTTAAAATATTTTATCTAAATCTTTTCATTCCTGCAACCTAGTCTCATAGTCCTAAACCAAAAAATACTTGTTTTTATTCTTAAAAATTGTGATAAAATTGTCGTATCATCTTATTGTTTGGAGGAATCTTATGAACATAAAAAATATGAAACTTCCTATTATTATATTTTTCATCTTACTACTCATTCATGCAGTCATAGGAAGTATTACCTTTAAAGCTTTTATCAATATCACAGCTATAGAGATCATATTAGCTGGTATTTTTCTATCTGTCATTATAAGCTTTTCATTTGATACTTTACTTCATACCATTCAAATGATCAAAAAAAGCTTTAAAGAAGAAATAAACTACGAAGCTTCTATTCACAAGGTTTATGATTTGAGTGTCAAAATAAAAAAAGATGGTGTTTTATCTATTCAATCAGACATAGATTCAGAAGAAAATATTTTTTTAAGAGATGCTATGACTCTTTTAAATGACTATAAAAAGCCTGAAGTCATGAGAGAAATTATGGAAAAAGATATTGAATCCAGAAAAGCAAATTTTTATAAACCTCATAATGTATTAAAAATGATTGCTCATGTATCCCCTTCATTTGGACTTATTGGAACTCTTTTAGGAATGGTAGGTCTTTTGTCTAATATTCATCAAACAGATATGATTATGAGTAATATGGCATCAGCACTTATTAGTACTCTTTATGGAAGTTTAATCTCAAATTTTATTGCAGTTCCATTGATGGGAAGAATGAAAGAATATATTGACCAAAATATATTGCAATATAGAATCATTATGGAAGGAATTTTACTTATTTCTCAAAACGATACAGCTAGAAATGTTTTTGATAAAATGAACGTTATGCTAAAAGAAGATCAAAGACTAACATATCCTAAAAAAACAATAGAAAGTGGTGAAGAATATGGAGGATGATAAGGATCAATATGACATAGATATTTCTACAAATTGGCTTATTACCTATAGTGATATGATCACTATTATTCTTTGTTTTTTTATCATATTCTTTAGCCTCAATGCAAAAGAGATGAGTATGCTTACAGAAATCAAAGATTCTCTTTCAAAAAAAGTATCTACTTTAACTTCTGAAAACGAAAAATTAAAAGAAGAAAGAAATTCTTTAGCCGCAAAGCTATTTGGCCTTACAGACATTGAAAAAGATGTAGTAACTTCCAAAGAAGATTTTATTACTTTTTTAAGAAAAAATAATCTCCTAGATCAAGTAAAAATCCTTGAAAATGAAAGAGGACTTGTGATTCGATTTAGAGACAGCATTTTATTTCCAAGTGCAAAAGCAAATATTTCAAAAGAAGGCTATGAAGTATTAGATCATATTGGAGAAAAATTAAAAAATATAGACAATGATATTATCGTAGAAGGATTTACAGATAATCTTCCTATTCGTACGAAAGAATTTCCTTCTAATTGGGAATTATCTGTAGCCCGTGCTATACATGTAGTAAAATTTCTTACAGAAACAAAAGGAATTGATGAAAATAGAATTTCTGTAAGTGGCTTTGGAGAAAGAAAGCCTATTGATACAAATAAAACTTCTACAGGAAGGTCTAATAATAGAAGAATTGAAATTACTATATTAAATTAAAAATAAACAAAGTCATAAAAAACGTCACTAATTTTCAAATTTGGAAAATATATAGAAACGATCGAAAATAGCATTACAAACTCGCTATGCTCAAACAGTGTAATGCTATTCATTTTCTCACTTATTCTATATTTTCACAAATTCTCAATAACTGTTCCTTATTTTTATGACTTTGCTAAAATATAGTTTGTCTTCAGTTTGAGGCAGTTCCTATAGGAACTGCCTTTTTATTCTGGTAATACTATAAATCTTATGATAAATAAAACAGCTAGTAGATACATAATCGGATGTACTTCTTTGTATTTGCCTGTGCTTACTTTCATAATAGGATAAAAAATAATTCCTGCTGCGATTCCATTTGCAATACTATAAGTAAATGGCATCATAGCAATGGTAAAAAACGCAGGAACTCCTTCTGTAAAATCTGAAAAATTTACATCTTTAACAGATTCAAGCATCAGCACTCCAACTATAATCAGTGCAGGTGATGTAGCTTGAGCTGGTACAATTCCTACAATTCCACCAAAAAATAATGACAATATAAAAAGTATTCCTACTACAAAACTTGTAAGTCCTGTTCTTCCTCCTTCTGCAATTCCTGCAGTAGATTCAATATAGGTAGCAGTAGTTGCCCCTCCAAATATAGAACTACATGTAGTTGCAATAGCATCTGCCAAAAGAGCTTTTTTCATTCCTCTTATTTTTCCGTCTTTCTCAATCATATCTGCCTTTTGAGCTGTTCCTACTAAAGTTCCTATTGTATCAAATAAATCCACCAAGCTAAAAGTTAAAACCACCATGACTACACTCGTAAGTGCGCCAATCAAACCTGCTCCATTATGTGATAATAGTCCATTAAAATCCATAGCAAAGAATGTAGGCTCTATAGATGGAGGCATACTAAACACTTTGAGTCCTTCTACATTTGTAATCCCCATAGGAATTCCTATAAGTGTAGTCAAAAGAATAGAAATAAGCATAGCTCCTTTTACTTTTCTAGCCATTAAAATAGACATACTCACAATTCCTATAAGAGTAAGAAGTACTCCTTTGTCTGTAAAATCTCCAAAGCTTATTAAAGTCCCTGGATTAGGTATTACAATTCCTCCGCTTTTTAATCCAATAAGTGCAATAAAAAGACCAATTCCACCTGGAATAGCTGCTTTTATATTTTGTGGAAGACAATCCACAATTTTTTCTCTTATAGACGTCACTGTAATAAGTATAAATAATATTCCTGAGATGGCTACAGCAGCTAATCCCTGCTGCCAAGTATACCCTAGAGTAAGGCACACACTATAAGAAAAAAATGCTGTAAGCCCTATTCCTGGCGCCACTGCAAAAGGTAAATTTGCATAAAGAGCCATTATTAAAGTTCCAATAGCTGCAATCAAACAAGTTCCTGTAAAAACTGATCCTACAACAGGATCTCCCAAAATAGAAATATTTAATGCTTCATCTCCCAAAAGTCCTAAAGTATTCATTCCTGATACTTTTAAAATATTAGGAATTACCAAAAGTGCATAAGCCATAGTAATAAAAGTAGTAACTCCTGCTAAAATCTCTGTTTTTACATTTGTTTTATGTTCTGATAATTTAAAGCATGATTGAAGTAAAGATTTCTGCATATTTTTCCTCCTTTAATTTCTCTTTAAATAAAAAATTCCATGGGATGGATCATCCCATGGCAGCAATGTGTCTAGCACTTACTATTTGGACTTACCATAGTGAGAAATTTACGGTTTCTCGTAGAAACTTCTAACCCTTATCATTAGAATTATATGGTCTATATAAAATAATACATTTATGTATGTTAACACCCTATTGTAAAAAAGTCAATAAAATCTAAAGTATTACAAATAATTCCCTTGTAGCTAAAGTCATAAAAAACGTCACTCATTTTCAAATTTGGAGAATATACTTTGTCAACAATCTAAAATATTGTAAATAATTCCCTATGAATTATAAATAAAATCTATCTATAAAAAATAACTATAGATTATTTTTTATAGAGTAGACAAAATTTAAAAAAAGGAGTAAAATAATATCCAGGTCAAAGATATACCTCATTAGCTCAGTCGGCTAGAGCACCTGACTCTTAATCAGGGTGTCCAGGGTTCGAATCCCTGATGGGGTACCAAAGAAAAAAGCCTTGAATTTTCAAGGCTTTTTTTGTTATCCAAATACTCCTCCTATATATTGCTTTGTCCTTAGGTCCTTAGGGTTTTCAAATATTTCTTTTGTCTCTTTATATTCTATGACCTGTCCCTCTAATAAAAATAATGTATAATCAGATATTCTTCTTGCTTGTGAAAGATTATGGGTTACAATTACAATTGTATAATTCTGGGTTAATTCTTTTAACATATTTTCAATATTTTGTGTGTTTTTTATATCTAACGCCGAACAAGGCTCATCTAAAAGAAGAATTCTAGGTTCTACTGTAAGGGCTCTTGCAATACAAAGCCTTTGCTGTTGTCCTCCTGAAAGCTTTATAGCATTCATTTTTAAGTCATTTTTCACTTCTTCATAAAGTCCTGCTATTTTTAATTTTTCTTCTACTATACATTTTAATTGTTCTTGATCTTTCATTCTATAATAAATAGGACCATAAGTCATATTTTTATAAATGGATAGAGGAAAAGGAGTAGGATTTTGAAAAACCATTCCTATATTTTTTCGAACTTTTTCTTTTTGTATACTTTTAATATCTATATCATTCAAAAATATATTTCCACTTTCAAAGACCTCTTTTTCTTCTTCTAGCATTCTGTTGATACTTTTAAGTAATGTAGATTTTCCACACCCTGAAGGGCCTATAATAGATGTAATTTTATTTTTTTTAATATTTATATTGATTTTATTTAGTACTTTCTTGGTTCCATAAGATATGCATAAATCTTTTATACTGAGTATACTCTCCACTTTATTCCTCCTTCCTAAAAACCCCTATTCCCATTCCTATAGAGTTTAAAAATAACAAAATTAGCAAAAGAACAAAAGCAGTTTTATATGCATTTTCTATAGAAATTCCTTCTCCAATTAATAAATATAAATGATAAGGAAGCGCCATAGCAGGAGATAATATGTTTTTAGGAACAGGTGCATATACAACTGCTCCTGTAAATAAAATAGGAGCTGTAGCACCCATGGCAAAACCTCCTGCTAACGATATAGCTCCTATCATCTCTTTAACACACATAGGAAGTATGATTTTAAAAAAAGTATAAGATTTGGATACACCAAGAGCATAAGAAGCATGAATCATTTCTTGATCTATCTCTCCAATGATTTTTTCAATTCTTACTTCTATAAATGGAAAAATCATAATTCCTAAGATGATTCCTCCAGACAATAAAGAAATCCCAAGTTTTAAATGAACAACTAAAAAAGTATATCCAAATAAACCAAGTACAATAGATGGGATTCCTGCTACAGATTGAGTCACTAAATGAATCAATCCCTGTATGTTTTTGTTTGTACAATAAAAATTTAAATAGATGGCTGTACTAATAGAAATGATTCCCGCAAAGATACATGCAATCAAAGTAAAATATATACTTCCTATTATGGCAGGAAATATACCTCCCTCCGTTCCTAGGGGAAATCCTTTTGGGACTCCTGATAAAAACTCTTTATCAATCCCTCCTATTCCTTTTATAAGAATGTAGAAGTTTATATAAAGGACAATTCCTATAAGGAGTATCCCACTTCCTATACTCCAGATTTTTAAAGCCCTATGTTTTTCCATATTTTTCATTCCTATCTTTCTATTCTTTTTTTCATACTATAAAAAATTCGCATGTTCCTATGGTCACTGCTCATGGCCTAAGCGAAATTCTTTCATTTCATTCAGAATTTCCGTTGCTTAAAATTTGATGAAAATCTAACTTTTTAAAATGATCTACAATTTATTCATTTATATAATTTCTTAAAAAGCAAAATATCATATTCACAATAAAAAGAATCATCATAAGTACAAAGCCTGATGCAAATAAAGCATGATAATGAATACTATCTACTTCTGCTCCTCCCATTTCCAGGGCAATTAAAGATGGAATCGTTTGAGCTTTTCCAAATAATTTGGGGAAAATAGGACTATTTCCAATAACCATCATAACAGCCATAGTCTCTCCCATACTCCTTGCAAAGCTTAGAATCATTCCAGCCAATATACTCTTTTTAGAGGATGGTAAAACAAGATATCTAATCATATGCCACTTTGATATTCCTAGTGCATCTGATGATTTTTTATATCGTTCTAAAATCTTAACCATAGATTCATCACAAGTAGAAATCATATATGGCAGGGTCATAATAGAAAGGAGTATCCCTCCCACTAATACACTTTCTCCTGATGGAAAATAAAAATGCTTTTCAAAAAATTTTACCAATACCAAAAGACCCATCAATCCATATATGACAGATGGAATCCCTGCTAGTAAATCTATAGCAGGTTTTATCATATTTCTAACTTTTCTATCTACTACACTGCTTAAAAATATAGATGCTCCTACTCCAATAGGAATGACTATGATTAATGCTACAAAGGATACATAAAATGTGGACAAAATCATAGGGAAAATAGAAACTTGTGGATGAATTTCTGTTGGATTCCAATGACTTCCTAATATAAAATCTATAAAAGATACTTGTTTAAATAAAATTATACTTTCCTTTGCAATAAAAAAGATAATAAAAGTTAAAATAGCTACAGAAAAAAAAGTAAGTATTCTCACCATATGAAAAAATATTTTTTCTCCTTTATACATCATCTCACATCCTTAAATAGAATAAAATTCAGAAGGAAAACCTTCTGAATTTTATTTTGCAGGAACAAATCCCATATCTTCGATTGTTTTCATTCCCTCTTCACTTGTTAATAAATCAATAAATATTTGTGCTTGAGGAAGTATTTCTCCCTTTGTAAGTACCACTAGAGGTCTTGAAATTTTGTAATCTCCATTTACAATATTTTCTTTTGCTGGAGATACTCCATCTACATCTAAAGTAATAATTTTTCCTTCATTTTGATTGACCATTCCGTAAGATGCATATCCTACAGCATTTTTATTTTCCATAATTTTTGTAACTAATGCACCCATAGAAGGAGCTTGTATTGCATCCTCTCTTACTTTTTGATCTCCCATAACTTTGCTTTGGAATACTTTATGAGCTCCACCGCCTAAGTCTCTTGTTACCACAACAATTTCTTCATGAGGAAGGCTTTTTTCTACTTGGTCCCAATATTTATATTCTCCCGAAAAAATCTTTTGGATTTCTTCTGTTGTTAAATTTTTCTTTACTTTATGTATATTGTTTTCTGGATTTACTGAAATAGTTAAAGCATCTAATCCTAATACATACTCTTTATACCCTTCTATTTTTCCTTTTTCTTCATCAGATACACTTCTTGCTGTCATTCCAAAATCACTTGTTTCATCTATAACAGATTTTACTCCTGCTGAAGATCCTCCTGCTGAAACAAAAATGTCTATGCTCTTTTGTGGAAAATCTTTATTTACTTGATCCCATGTTTCATATTTTTCAATAAAGTCTGTTGAAATTTTAGAAATGACAGGCGCTAATGTAGATGATCCTTTAAATAAAATTTGTGACTGAAAATCTGCTTCATTAGATGCAGCTTCTTCTTGAGGAGCTTGATTTGCACAACCTGTAAAAAGCGCAAATATTAAAACCATTCCCATAATCATACTCATGACTCTTCTCATGTTTCTATCCCCTTTTTCATAAATTATGAACTTCTTAATCTTAGTATAGCATAGGCATTTTATCAGATAAGATGAAATTTTTCAATGATCGTTTTTTAAGTATAAGATTTCTTTATACATTTATACAAAGATTCTACAGCATAATCTACTTCTTTTTTTGTATTTTTATGCCCAAAGCTAAATCTCATAGTTCCTTTTGGAAATGTTTTTAATGTCTGATGAGCAGATGGTGAACAGTGAAGTCCACATCTTATCATAATTCCAAATTCTTTATAAAGATTATAAGCAACCTCCCCTTGATCTAAATCTTTCACGTCAAGAGAAATTACACTCGTTCTATTTTTTAAATCCTTCTTTCCTACAATTTGTAGATGAGGCATATTTCCTACCCCTTCCATAAATCTATCTAAAAGTTCTATCTCCTTTTTTCGTATATTTTCTATTTTGTAATCTAGTATATATTCTAATGCTGCATGAAATCCATAAATACCAGGAATATTCATGGTTCCTGCCTCAAACTTATCTGGCATATACAAAGGTTGTTCTTCATACTCTGATAAACTTCCTGTTCCTCCTTGTATAAAAGAATTTACCTTATTGACCATATCATCACTAATTAAAAATCCTCCAATGCCCTGGGGCCCTAGAAGTCCTTTATGCCCTGTAAAGGCAATGGCATCTGCTCCTAATTTTTCGTAATCTATATCTAAAAATCCTGCTGTTTGTGCTGTATCTACAATAAATAATAGTTTATTCTCTTTACATATTTTTCCTACCTCTTCAAGGGGTAGAATCGTGCCGCATACATTTGAAGCATGAAGCATAATAATTGCTTTTGTATTAGACTTTATATACTTTTTGATTTCTTTTAAGTTTAATTCTCCTAATGAAGTACAAGGTACCTTTGTATATTCTACCCTCATCGCATGAAGAGGTCTCATCACCGCATTATGCTCCATAGAAGATACAATCACATGATCCTTCTCACTTAACATTCCTTTTAAAAGGACGTTTAAACTTTCTGTTATATTTTTTGTAAAAACTATATTCTCACTTCTTTTAAAATGAAACAGTTCACCAATAAGCTCTCTTGTTTCATAAACTATATTTTCTGCCTCAAAAGAACTCCCATAAGCTCCTCTATTAATATTACATCCAATATGGTTTAAATAATGACTCATTTGTTCTACAACTCCAGGAGCCTTTGGAAAAGAAGTAGCTCCGTGATCTAAATACACATTCATATTCATTCCCCCATAAGATAAATCTATCATCAATCTTAAACTATAAGAATGTTTTATTTAACATTTATTGTATAAATTGTTAATCTTAACTTATACGCAATATTAAAAATATTCTATCACAGGAGGGGTGAATGTGGAAGGAAAAAAAGGAATTCTTATTTCAGGTACCATTATAGGAATTGTATCTGTGTTATTGGTAAAATTAGGAAATCCAGCTAATATGGGATTTTGTATTGCATGCTTTATTAGAGATATTTCAGGGGCATTAGGACTACATAGAGCAGAGATCGTTCAATATTTAAGGCCTGAAATTATGGGATTAGTTTTAGGTTCTTTTATTATGGCAATCATGCATAAAGAATTTCGTCCTCAAGGAGGTTCTTCTCCTTTTATTCGTTTTGTATTAGGAATTGCAGTTATGATTGGTGCTTTAATGTTTTTAGGTTGTCCTCTTCGAATGGTTCTTCGCCTAGGAGGAGGAGATTTAAATGCTCTCTTTGGTATTTTAGGATTTATCGTGGGAATTTTTATAGGCATTTTCTTCTTAAACAAAGGCTTTAATTTAAAAAGAAACTATAAGCTTTCTAATGGAGAAGGGATTTTATTTCCTATCGTCAATATATTTTTATTGATTTTACTCGTTAGCGCTCCATCTTTTATTTTCTTTAGTCAAAAAGGACCAGGTAGCATGTATGCTCCTGTCAGTATATCTTTATTGGCAGGATTAATCGTTGGTATTTTATGTCAAAGAACTAGGCTCTGTATGGTGGGAGGCATAAGAGATTTTATTTTATTTAAAGACACCTATTTGCTTTTAGGATTTATAGCTATTTTTATATTCAGCCTAATAGGTAATGGATTATTAGGATATCTTAAGATAGGTTTTTTAGAACAACCCGTTGCTCATAATGATGGTATGTGGAATTTTTTAGGTATGGTTTTATGTGGACTAGGATCCGTATTATTAGGTGGATGTCCTATGAGACAACTGATTTTATCTGGAGAAGGCAATACAGATTCTGTAATCACTATCATGGGTATGCTCATAGGTGCTGCTATTTGTCACAACTTTGGATTAGCATCTAGCCCAAAAGGTCCTACCCCTAATGGCCAAATTGCAGTGATTGTATGCTTAATCATTGTAGGGGTTATAGGATATTTACATTCAGAAATGTTCATACCAAAAAAAGTGAAAGGAGATGTAAAAATTGGATAGAGTAGACACAAGAGGCATGTCATGTCCTCAACCTGTTTTAATGACTAAAAAAGCTATTGCTAACAATCCTAAAGATTTAGAAATTTTAGTAGATAACAATACTGCCAAAAACAATGTATCTAGATTTTTAGAACATGCTGGATATACTTTTCAAATAAACGAAGGGAATGAAGATTTTGTCATTCGTGCCACAAAATAATATCTCCATGAAAAATTATATAGCAGTCTTTTTTACTCATTCAGGAGCTATCAAATTTAATAGATTTGCAAAGAAGAATAATATTTTTTGTGAACTTATGCCTGTTCCTAGAAAATTAAGTTCTAATTGTGGAATCGGAGCAAAATTTTGTTGTAATAATATTAACAAAATAATAGATTCTGAAATCGAAAAAATATTTGAAGTGAAAAATGATGAATATATTTTAGTATATGAAGAATAAAAACCCCTTAAGGGTATTGCCCTTAAGGGGTTTTTATTTATTCTATAAATTTTAAACAATCCATTAATAATTTTTTATATCCTTTTCTTTTAGATAATTCTATATATTTTATTTTTTTTGAAATTCCTTCTATTTCTTGTCGTATAGATTGAGAAAGTAAACACATAAGCGCTCCAATCCTAGAAGAATTTCCTATATAATGTGCTTTATCTTTTAATTTTTCTGGCATCATTCCTATTCTTACTAAGCTTTCTACATTTAAATACTCTCTAAACTCTCCTGCAATCATTACTTCATCTATATCCTCTACCCTTAAATCATTTTCATGAAGAATCACATAAATTCCTGAAAGAATAGCTCCCTTTGCAAGTTGAATTTGACGAATATCTTCTTGCGTAATAAATATATTATGTTCTTCATCTACTATCATTTTTCTTTTTTTCTCTTCTTCTATAATAAACTTTTGAAAATCTATAGGAATTTGTTTTTTCTTTTTTATCCTTCCGGATGAATGCAACATACCCCTTTGAAGCATTTGTGCAATAATATCTACAATGCCGCTTCCACAAATCCCTAGAGGTTGTTTGTTTTCTATTGTTTTAAAACTTATTTTCCCACCTTCTATTTTTACCACTTCAATAGCTCCTTCACAGGATCCAATTCCATATTCAATATTCATCCCTTGCAGTGCTGGACCTGATGAACAAAAACAGGAGGACAATTCTCCACTCTTAGATAAAACAATTTCTCCACTCACTCCAATATCTACAAATAATACATTTTTGTTCTTCTTATAAAGACCACTTACTAAAATTCCACCTACAATATCTGCTCCTATATAGCTTGATACACTAGGAAGACAATATACATTTGCAAATGGTGCAATCTCTATTCCAACCATAGATGATTTTATATTTTTAGGCTCACAAAATACAGGAACCGATGGAGATTTTTCTGAAAAATCAATCTGTACTCCTAAGAAGAAATGCATCATAGCATTGTTTCCTCCCACAACTATTTCATAAATATTCTTTTTGAATATTTTATGCTTTCTACATAACTTTTCTATTAATTGATTCAAGCAATCTATCACATTTTTTTGAAGAATTTCTAATCCTTCTTTTTTGCTTTTGACAAATTTAATTCGAGATAATATATCTAGCCCATATTGATTTTGAGGATTCAGCATTCTTTCTGAGGACATTTCCTTTTTTTCATTTAAGTCTACCAAAGATGCAACTACTGTAGTTGTACCAATATCTACAACAACTCCATAAAGTAAGGAAGATGTATTCTTAGGCTCTACTCCTATCAATTCATCCTTTTGGTAGATGGCTGTTACTTCATTTTCTTCCAATATTTCAGGAAGTTTTCTGATGATATCTATAGGAAAGGAACCTCTATTGAGTCCAACAATTCCTTTTAAAAAATTTTCATAGGAATTATATTGCTTTAGCTTCATTTTGGGAATACTATATACTTTTTTTTGAATAGAAGGCTGTATTGGAAAATAAGGGATAGATACATTTGTTAATATTTTATGTTCTTCTTTATTTTCTTTTAAAAGTTGTATGGTTATATTGCTAGTAGGTTTAATCATACAAGCCAGTCGTATTCCCTCATTGATTTCTTCTTGGGATAAATATCTTTGTTCTTCTTCTAACATCTCTTCTACTTGTCCTTGTAATATCTTTACTTTACATTTTCCACAAATTCCATTGCCTCCACATGAAGTCTCAATTTTTATTTTATAATTCAAAAGAACATGAAAAAGATTTTCTCCTTTTTCAAAAGAATATTTTTTCCCTTCTACTTTTAGATACATTTTCTTTCCCTTCTTTCATTTAGAAACCGTTATTGAAAGATTCAATCTATATATCAACACATTTGTAAAATGATCTTTTTATATTTATTACTTATTTTTGAATTAATTTTAAATTCTGATAATTTTTACGACTAATGCCTATATCTAGTGTACAAATTATTTTTTATTCCTTCCAATTAAAAAATACTATTGTTTTTTGATTGAAATAGATATTGTTTATACTTTTTTAACTTGTAAATTGAATTGTGACTCATTATATAAATAAATTATGATATAATGTGTAAGTAAAAATTATTCAAAAAGGGGGGTCTCTCTTGAAAGAAGTCCTTGAATGGATAAAAACGATTGTTGTTTCTATCCTTATCGCTTTTGTTATTACAACTTTTGTTACTCCACTCATTGTAGATGGTGTATCTATGTATCCTACTTTAGATGATCATGATTATCTTATTCTAAAAAATACACATCATGTACAAAAAGGAGATATTATTTCATTTTCTTCTGATTTAAAATTTTCTACTGAAGAATTAGAAAATTTAAGTGTTTTTCAAAAAATCAAAAGAGGAGAAACAAAAAATTTAATTAAGAGAGTTATTGCTGTAGAAGGAGATCAACTACTCATTAAAGATGGACAAGTTTATGTAAATGGAAAAAAATTAGAAGAAAATTATATTCATGGAGCCTTTACTTTTGGTGATATATATATAGAAAAAATTCCTTCTAACAAGATTTTTGTAATGGGAGACAATAGAGAGAACAGTTTAGATAGTAGAAATTTAGGTTTAGTAGATTTAGAAAAAGTACAAGGAATAGCTGTTATAAGAGTCTTTCCTGTATCTAAAATAGGGAGCATTCAATAATAATAAAAAGAGTGAAAATTTCACTCTTTTTATTATTATTAAATGGTAAAACAATTTAAAAAATTATAGCTGAACTGCCTGAACAAATCTTTTTATAATCATCGGAAGAATAGTAATAACTGAAATAAGTCTCATTAAATGTAAAATAGCCACTTTTGGAGTTTGAGCTCCATATGCTTCTGATATAAGAGTCATGTCTGTAATCCCTCCAGGAGCACAACTAAATAATGCTGTCACAATATCTAAGCCTGTAAATTTTGAAATTAAAAATCCTAATCCTATACTAAAAATAGTCATCCCTATGACTAAAATAAAAGCAGGTAAAATTAACTCCTTCATACCTTTTACTATGTCCATAGTAAAGTTCAGTCCAATCATTCCTCCTACCACCATTTGGGCAATGATTTTAAACTTGATAGGAATATATCCTTTTCCTGTATAGATGTTATAAATGGCTACAGCAATCATAGCTCCTACTAAAGCTCCTGCTGGAATTTTTAATTTAATCCCTATCAATCCTCCTATTACCGCTATTACTAAAGTATACAGTATCTTCTCCATGCTATTCATCTCCTTCTCGTTATATATATCAGTATATCAAAAATCCTCCTAAATGGAGGATTTTTCACTTCTTATGCCAAACTAAACCTAATCTTTATGTAATTAAAAATTTCCTCTGCTACCTTCATTTGAGTTGCTTCTTCAAATCCTTCAAATCCAGGAGCAGAATTGGCTTCACAGATTCTATAATGTTCTCCATCAAATAAAAGATCAATTCCTGCTACATCTAATCCTAAAATTTTAGAACTTTCTGTCGCCAACCATTCAATTTCAGGATTTAATTCATATTTTTTTACACTTCCTCCTTGAGAGAAATTTGCTTTAAAACTACCATCTTTTGAAATTCTCTCCATGCATCCAATGGGTCTTCCTCCAATTACTAAAACTCTTAGATCTCTTCCAAAACTGTTTTTAATAAATTCTTGTAAAATAATATTCATATTGGTATTAGTACTATTGATCAGTTGCATCAAATCATCAAAACTACTTTTATTATTAGAAAGATATACTCCACTGCCTTGAGATCCATGAATAGTTTTTACAATCACAGGAAAACCTAAATACTTTTCTACTAAATCTACATTTACAGGAAACTTTACAAGCATAGTCTTAGGTACAGGTAAATTATTTGTAGCCAATATTTGCTGTGTATAAAGTTTATCTTTTACCACATCTATACTGTGGGGATGATTAATGATATGAACTCCTAATTTCTCAAGATGTCTAAGTACTGCTAAAGAAAAATAAGAAGTATGTGAACCCATTCTAGGCAGTACAAAGTCTGGTAAAATTATATTTTCTCCATCTAAAAATATAGATTTTTCCCCTTCCTTTGTGACAATCAAATCTAATTGTTCAGGATAAATAATTTTTAAATCAATATCATGTGCTTTTGCAGCCTCTAAAAATCTACTATTTTCATAGCTATCTTGTTTGATTCTAGCTTTAAATGGACTATATAAAATCCAACCATTAATACTCATTCCTATGCTCCTCCTTGGGATTTTCCCTAAGCTGTTTCCTATATTATGTCCAATATTAAATATAAATACCATAAAAGAAAAAGAACCAAGAAAAAAACTTGGTTCTATCTACTATCTATATTTGTCTTATAAATCTATTTAATCCATAAATAACAACAGGAATCAGCACCATTTGCACTACAATGCCAGGAAGTCCTGTAAGAATTCCTCCCTTTACAAATAATATAGGATTCATTTTTAATCCAAATAACAAAGAAAGAAAATATACTGTAATTCCTGCTACAATTCTTCCTCCTATCATAGAAACTAGAAGAGGTATCATAACAGGTTTTCTTCTTTTTCTTGAAAATAAAGAAATAATAAGTCCATATGTACCTAATTCAAAAGCCATAATAACAGCCATAGGAAACAAAACAGGCATTCCTGTTAATACGCCACTCATAATAGGTGTAACAGCTCCAACGATAAAAGCAAATATAGGTGATAAGAAAAAACCTCCTATGAAAACAGGAATATGCATAGGTAACAATATTTTTCCCATACTTCCAAAGGCATGAAATGCCATAGGAAGAAGTACTCCTATTGCAATAAACAATCCACTTACTATGATCTCTTTTGATTTTTTGTGATTCATTTTTTGTCCTCCTTACATATAACAAACCCTATCATGATTGACTCTTTTTCATAAACTCGCCTATATCCTTTAATAGACAGATAGGATCTTCTACGGCCTGAGATAATTCTTCCATAGGACACCTTCCATTTTTATTTCTATTTTGTATATAAGGGCAAGCCTCTTCATAATAAAATATAATTTCAGATTTTTTTAATACCTTCATAGCATCTTGAGAAATAAGTCTTGTATGTAAATATTTTATTTCTAAATGAACACAAAGAATAGCCGCTGCCTTCCCAATCACTCGATCTGCTATGCTTGCACCTTTTAATTGATCCTTTATGGTACATGTAACTTCATATAAAGGTCTAATGCCTTTTTCTTTACTTGAAAATAAAACTTTTCTTTCTTTTACAACAACTAACGTACATCCTTCTTCTTTAAGAATTTTTTTTGCTAATTCAATATCTGTCATATATTCAGCTCCTTATGGAGTATGGTCTTTGATCATTATTCAATGACAACTACTGCACTCTCCCCAATTTGTAACCAATCATATAAAAACTTTGCATGACTTGTATAATTTCTTACACATCCATGAGATTTAGGTATCGTTCCAATCGTCCATAAATATTCTCTCATACCAGGATCTATTTGTTTTCCTTCAACTACTTTATATGCTGTAGGCACCCCGTGAATATAAACTCCTCCGCTAAATCTTATAGCATAAGGAGCATATCCATCTACTTCATTGTTCCCATCATGAAGATATAAAAATCTAGGTCTTTTTTCTATGGCCATAAAATATCCTAAAGGAGTTTGTTGCTTATATTTTCCCCGATCTCCAGTAGTAGCTAAAGTATAAGATACAAGTTGCCATTTTCCATCTACATATTCAAAAACTCCTTCATTTTGATTTTTTCTGTCTACTACAACTACTTTTTTTAAATCTTTAATATGATTTTGAAAAGATATATATTTCTTAGGAACCCAATAAATTCCTTCAAAATTCAAAGTCGTAATTTGATAAAAACCATTTTGCTCTCCCCATACTCTTACTAGTCCTCCATCTTCTATATACCTAAAATCAGAATGGATAGAAGGTTTTAGATAAGCTGGAGCAGCTTGATCTCTTTTTTTCCCATAATAATCAGATTCTTTTCCTGCCCATAGAGGTCCTTTTCCATTTTTATTTTTGTAATTAGAAATATAAGCAATCTTTTGAGACTTTATTTCTTCTTTTAAAGCGTTTATGGCTTTTTCCATTTTTTCAAATTGAAAAGATCTAGGTTCTACTAAAGATGCAGATATATATCCATATTGGATCATAGAATCTTTCCACCAATATACTTTATACCACTGCTCGTTATCTCCATTTACTTTTTCTATCAATCCCATTCTTTCAAAATAAGATATATTATGGACTACTTTTGATTGAGTACTAGGTTGTTCAAATATTTTTACTCCTTTAGATAAAGCCAATATATAATCATAACTTGTAGCATAATTATTATATTTTAAATTTTTTATGATTTGATTGGATAGTTGAGTTTGAAAAACTTCAATGACATTGTTTTCTTCTACTTTCTCTTCTTTTAACTCTTCTTGTGGTTCTTCTTGTATAACTTGCTCTTGTTCTGTTTCTTGTTCTAAAAGTTGTTCCTCTTTTAAATTCTCATCATTTTCAATTTCTTTCATTTCATCTTCTATTAATATGGATTCTTTCGCATCATCCACTTGACTAAACCCATATATAGGATAGCCTTGTAAGAAAATGAATAATACCATAAAAAAACATGCCATTTTTTGTTTCACTATCTACTCCCCCTGTTCATCTCCATAGTATACTATCTATATTCTATCAGTCTATAAAACTTCCTTCTATATTTCATTCATATCATTATTTATGATATCATTTCTGTACAATGAATTTCTCCATTTTCTTGCATTGTATGTATAATCTCCTCAAAAACTTCTACAAGATATGGATCAAAATGCGTTCCTACTCCATCTTTTATGATTTTCATTGCTTCATCAAGGGACATAGCTTTACGATAAGATCTATTGCTCGTTAGGGCATCAAATACATCTGCAACAGCTAATATTCTAGCCCCTAATGGAATATTCTCTCCTTTAATTTGATCTGGGTACCCCTTTCCATCATATCTTTCATGATGATATTTAATCATATACTTAATATCATGAAACATATTCGAAGCATTTAATATTTTATAGCCCATATCAGGATGTTTTTTAATCACTTCATATTCTTCCTCTGTTAATTTTCCTGGTTTATTTAATATCCTATCAGGAATTGCTATTTTCCCTATATCATGAACCAATGCAGCATTTGATAATATACGTAAATCTTTGTATCCTATATTTTTTCCAAGGTGATAAGCATAAAAAGCTACTCTTTCTGAATGACCTTTCGTATAAGCATCTTTTACTTCTAAGGATGTTACCAAAGCTTTAATAGATTCTAGATAATTTTCCTCTTGTCTAAGCATCATCATCTCTATTTCTTTAGAAAGTTTATTTACGCTTTTAGAAAGTTCTATCACCTCGTAAGACCCCTTCTCTTCTAGTCTTTTTTTATAATCTCCTTTTGCAATAGAATGAATTTGAAGAATCACTTCATAAATTTTTTTCATTTCCTGATCCATTAAAATAGTCACAATCACTCCTGCTATCAAAGAATAAAAAATAAAGGTCATCATAATTTCTTTAAATATATCATATTTAAAATGATTTAAATCAGATAAATCATATACTGCTCGAACCCATGCTATTTCATCTTCTTTATTTTTTATAGGTTGATAGATCTCTATTTTATTTTTTTTATGTACAATAGAAAGCTTCTCATCATGTTGTTTGATTATATTTATTTTTTCTAAATGATCTCTTACGGCAAATAGCTTTAAATGATCTAAAAACTTTTTGTCTATTTTTTTCGCCAAAAGAAGCATCCCATTTGATTTGTTTTGATCCTCAGTAGTAATAGGACTTACAACTACATCATATACAGTATGATCAAAGACTACATATTCATGACTCATCTTATTTTCTTTTAAAGATTTTTTATATACATTTGTATTCTCTAACTGAGAAATAGAAAGTTCCTCTCCATAATACTCTATATAAGTATTATTTTTTTTAGATAAATAAACTACATCTATTCCAAAAAAATCAGTTTCATATAAATACTTTGTAATATTATTCTGCAACCACTTTGAATCTTCTTTCTCTACATGATCAAATGCATCGTCCCAGCGAGCATAATCATTTATGTAGTTGTCTAATTCTTCAGAATAATCCTTTATATAATTTTCAACTACCTTTAGTCTAGATTCCCCATATAAATTAAAAAAGTCTTTTTGCGCTTTTTCCATAATCACAGTAATCTGTATAGTAACCGTAATAATTATAATAGCTATTGCACATAAAATAAACAATTTTATTTTTGTTTTTGATCTCATACAATAGCTCCCCTTTTTATTGTAATAAATACCCACTATCATATTTTCTATAACCTAAATCTCAATTTATTCTTACATTTATATTTTCTACATTTTACGTCATATTCCTCCATTAGCTCCAAAAAAAGCTGAAGATAATCCTCAGCTTTTTAATAATGTATATGAAAGATTTATTTTTTCCTCATCATCAGATGAATTGATGATTTCTATCGTACCTTCTTTTTCTTCATCCTTTAACCAACCTTTTTCCGAAAGAACGTTTTTTAAATGAATAGCAGTTCCTTCTCCCCCATCAATAAGCTCAATTTCATCTCCTAATATTTTTTTCATAGTGTCTTTTAAAAATATATAGTGGGTACACCCTAGTACAACAGATGATACTTCCTTTATATCTATTCCTTCAAAAGTTTCTAAAATAGCTCTTTGTGCTTCTTCTCCCTTTGTAATTCCATTTTCCACAACCGTTACAAGTTTAGGTGCAGGAAGCTTTATAATATCTGCTTCATCTTTATATTGATCCATAAGTTTTGCAAACTTTTTTTCCTTTAAAGTTACATTTGTGGCTAAAACAATAATTTTCCCTCCATGATGTCTTTCGATAGCAGGCTTTAGGGCTGGCTCAACTCCAATAATAGGAATATCATATCTTTCTCTAAACAAGTCTACAGAAGCACTTGTAGCTGTATTACAAGCAATCACAATAGACTTAACCCCTCTATTTATAAAATAATCTCCAATCTGTATACAAAGCTTTTGTAATTCTTCTTTTGTTTTAATTCCATAGGGTATGTTTTTAGAATCTCCATAGTAAATATAATCTTCATAAGGCATTAATTTTTTCATTTCTTTTAAGACACTAATTCCACCCATTCCTGAATCAAATATACCTATTGGCAACTCCCTCAATGTATATTCCTCCTCATTTTATAATAAATTATTATACCACTTTTTTCCGTTATTATGTTTCTAATCTATATCCTACTTTATATACAGTACTTATTTCTTCAAATAGATCTAATTTTTTTCTAAGCTTTTGAATATGCATATCAACAGTCCTAGTTTCTCCTATATAATCATATCCCCAAACTTTCTCTAGTATTTTTTCTCTTGATAGAGCAATCCCTCTATTTTCTACTAATAATATTAAAAGTTCATATTCCTTTAACGTAAGATCTATATCGGCTTCATCCTTTTTTACAACTCTCTCTTTTAAATAGATATTAATATTTTTAAAAGTAAGTTCTTCTTTTTTTGTACATCTTCTTAAAACTGCTTCTACTCTTGCTAAAAGCTCTATAGATTGGAAGGGCTTTACAATATAATCATCAGCTCCCATTTTTAGTCCTTTCACTCGATCTGATAAATTATCCTTTGCAGTCAAAAAAATAACTGGAATATCCAAATGATTGATATTTTCCATAATGGTATATCCATCTAATATAGGGAGCATTACATCTAATAAAATCAAGTTGAATTTTTCATCTTTTATAATTTTTAAAGCCTTCTGTCCATCATATACTTGTTTCGTTTTATATCCTACCATTTCTAGATTTAATTTTATTAAATCAGAAATAGCCTCATCATCCTCTACAATTAAAATTGTTCCCATTTTTTACACTCCTAAAAATAACTTTTAATTTATTATATAACTTTTTTTAAAAAAAGAAAAAGTATAAGGAATATCCTTATACTCAGTCTGTTGACAAAATACATTGTAGCAAGGTCATAAAATTCGGAACAATTATTGAGAATTTGTGAAAATATAGAATAAGGAAGAAAATGATTAGCATTACACTGTTTGAGCATAGCGAGTTTGTAATGCTATTTTCGACCGTTTCTATATATTTTCCAAATTTGAAAATCAGTGAAGAATTTTATGACTTTATCTATAAGCTCAGTATAAAGAATATCCTTATACTATCTAAAAACTATTACATGTACTTTTTTTTCTGTAGGATCTATATATAACTCAATTTTTTTATTTTCATAGGAAAAAGTAATATATTCTGCATATTCATTCACAGTTTTTCCTTCATACTTTGCACCTTTTATCCCTACTTTTTCTAAATATTTCATAGCAATTTCTTTTTCTTCTTCTTCATTTATTTTTTGAGTCGGTTTTTTTAGGTCTTTATTTAACCCTTCTACCAATACTAATTTTCCACTTTCAGCATCTACTTGAGCACCATATGTAATATCTTTATAATCAAGCTCACCTTCTACATCCTGCCAATATATAAACCATGTATTTTTATTTTTTCCATCTACTAAATTAATGTTTTCTACAAAATCATTTCTATTTATTTTTTTATCAAAATATTTTTCTACCCCATCTATAGCAATAGATACAGCTTCTTCTTTCTTTACTTTTACATCTTGGTTATTAAAATTTTTCCTTTTGGTATGATAAAGATCTACTACCTTTTCATGATCTAATTCAATAGATATATGGTTATTTTCTCCATAGCAAAATCCGAAGTCAGAAATTTTTCCATTTTCTTTTGCATGGGACAACTCTAAATTTTTTGTATCTTCTACTATATTATTTTCTTTTATAAAAGCTAGTGCTTTTTCTTTTTCTTCTCTTAAATTGATTTCTCTGTTTTTTTGTTCATTAACGGATTTTGTATCTACCATTTCTACAATTTGACCTGTTTTTGTATCTAACCCTACTCTATATTTTTGCTTATCCTTTTCATCTACCCAAACAACTCTCCAATAATCATTTGGCCAGACATAATCATCTTTCTCCATTAAAATAGTTTTTATAGTTAATCCATCTGTATCCATATCTCTTTTAAAGTATTTTTTGTAACTGTCCCTAGCATTCTTTATCAGTTCTTCTTGATTCATATTTTCTTCTTGTTGTACTTTTTCTGTCATTACTTTATTTTTAGGAATTTCTTGACCCACACACCCTGTCAGTAATGCTCCTACTAATAATGTAATCCATATTTTTTTCATTTTTCATACCTCTCCTTCATAGTAATGTCTACAATGAAAGAATAACAAATGAGTTTATACAAACCTTATACAAATTGTAAAGAAGTTGTAAATTTTAATCAAATATTATTTTTATAGTAGTTCCTTTATTTATATTACTTTCAATTTTTAAATTTCCTTTATGAAGCTTTACAATTTCATCACATATAGAAAGACCTAAGCCTGCTCCATTATTTTTTTTACTTCTTGATTGATCACCCATAAAAAATGGTTCAAATATTTTTTTTATATCTTCTTCTTTTATTCCACTTCCCTCATCTATTACTTCAATTACTATTTTTTCTTTTTCTTCATAAAGATTTATATAGATATAACTTCCTTCAAAAGAAGCTTTTATTCCATTATCAACTAAATTTATAATCAAATTTTTAATCAAGTCCTTCTCTACTTCTTTATATAATTCCTTTGCATCAATTATCATTTTTATATCTTTCTCTTTAAGTCTATATTTAAAAATTTCTTCTATTTCTAAGACAACTTCTTTTAAATTTTCTTTTTTCATAACAAAATTTTGTTTCTTTAACAAAATCAAATTCATCATTTTTGAAGAAAGCTTCTCGAGTCTTTTTCCTTCTTGATAAATATAATTGAGTCCCTTTATATGAACTTCTTCATTATATTGTGTAGACCTTAAAAAATCTGCATACCCTATAATAGAGGTAAGGGGTGTTTTTAATTCATGAGTTAAATTGTCTATAAATCTTTGTTTTTCTTTTGTATTTTTTTCTAATTCCTTTATTTTTTCATCTAAAGCATCTGTCATCTCATTAAATTTTTTTGCAAGCTTTCCTATTTCATCTTCTCCATAAATCTCTACTCTATTTGAATAATTTCCTCTTGTAATATCCTCTATAGCATCTATTAGTTTATAAATGGGTTTTGTAATATGTTTGCTTATAACATACATCCCCACACTTAACAAAACAAGGATTAAAAGTTCTAATTGAAACAAAAATTTGTATTGCTTATTTCTTTCTTCATAAATCTCTGTAATGTCTCTAATATAAGTTAGTTTAAAAGATTCTTTCTTGATCTTTACCCTATTGGTAACAAATAAATAAGTTCGATCCTGTAGATCTCTTATAATATATTTTCTTCTATTCTCAAGAGGATTTTTTAATTCCTTTCTTTCTATATCTATTTTAAAATCTACACTTGTAAAAAACACCTTATTCTTTTGATCTAAAAGCTCTACGTATACTTTTTTATCATGAAATTTTTCTAAGAAGCTTTTGATATGATCATATAAAAAACTTTGTCCGAACCTTTCATCTGCATACATCCTATTTTCTACAATCATATTCATTCCAGAATAAATACTTAAATGTTCACTAAGACCTCTTTGTACTTCTCTTTTTAGACTGCTTTGATGACTATTTTCTATTAAAACAAATCCACCTATATTAAATACAATAAAAAATAAAATAAAAGAATACATAAAAATTCTCTTCCAAAATTTCATTGTGATCATCCTTTACAAAAAGTCTCCTTTAATATATCATAAATTGATTATAAAAATCTTCATATACTCCTTTCATTTTATCAAATACATAATTTCTTATATATTCCAATAAACTACTTTATATAGGTAGAATCATTTGACCTTAATTTATTCTCCAAAGTTGCTAAAATAATTTGACATATGCACTTTATTTATTTTAAAATTGTATTATCTGAATATTTAATTGCACTCATTATTTTTTATCTTATTATTTTAAGAATTGAGGTGAATATAAATGAGAGAATTATTAAATCAAGTTATTGAACATAATAAAATTTGGACAAAAGAAGGAAAAGTTGCAACTTATATTCCTGAACTTGCAAAAGCAGACCAAAATGCTTTAGGAATCTGTATATTTGATTTAGAATGTAACGAATTTTTTGCAGGTGACTTCAAAACAAAATTTACCATGCAAAGTGTTTCTAAGGTAATCATTCTAGCTTGTGCACTTATGGACAAGGGAAAAGAAGCTGTCTTTTCAAAAGTAGGGTGCGAGCCCTCTGCCGATCCTTTTAATTCTATTATTAGACTAGAAACAAGAGATTCTCACAAACCGCTAAATCCTTTTATTAATGCAGGAGCAATTGTTTGTACCTCTCTAGTCTCTGGTGACAATGGAATTGAAAAATTTGATCGGGTACTTCAAATGATTAAAACCATGTCAGATAATCCAAACATTGATATTAATTACCCTGTATATCAATCTGAAAAACGTACAGGAAATACAAATCGTGCTATTGCCTATTATTTAAAAGGAGCAAATATTATTGAAAGAGATGTGGAAGATGTATTAGATGCTTATTTTAAGCTATGCTCTATAGAAGTTACTGTGAAAGATGTAGCTAAAATTGCATCAGTCATTGCCAATGGTGGTATCCTCCCTTGGTCTTCTGAACAATTTCTTCCTAAATGGGTATGTCAAATTGTACAAACGATTATGTTGACATGTGGACTTTATAATGCATCTGGCGAATTTGCAGTTAATGTAGGTACTCCTTCAAAAAGTGGTGTGGGTGGATGTATCTTATCTGTTGTTCCAAAGAAAATGGGTATTGCTGTAGTAGGCCCTTCTCTTGATGAAAATGGAAATAGTATTGGCGGTTTGAAAGTTTTAGAAGAGCTTTCAAAAAGAATTCATTTAAGTATCTTTTAAAAAAAATAAAAAGGAGAGTGTGTATATGCTAGATTTTTTAAACCAAATAATAGGTACACTAAACACATGGCTGTGGTCGTATATCCTTATTGTCCTACTCATTTCTTTAGGTCTTTATTTTACTGTTCGGTCTAATTTTGTTCAATTTCGATTTTTTGGAGAAATGTTTAAACTTTTAACTGAAGGTGCTACAGATGCATTAGGACAAAAAAAGAAAGATGGAGTCTCATCTTTTCAAGCCTTTTGTATTAGTACTGCTTCTCGTGTTGGAACGGGTAACTTAGCAGGAGTTGCTATTGCAGTGTCTTTAGGAGGTCCTGGGGCTGTATTCTGGATGTGGATTATAGCACTTATTGGAGCAGGCTCTAGTTTTGTAGAAAGTACCCTTGCTCAAATTTATAAAGTACCTGATAAACATGGTTACCGTGGTGGTCCTGCTTATTATATGGAAAAAGCTTTGAATATGAGATGGATGGGAATCATCTTTTCTATATTAATTTCTATCTCCTTTGGACTCGTATTTAATTCTGTGCAAGCAAATACCATTACTTTTGCTTTTGAACAGGCTTTTAGTATTAATAGATTATATATAGGAATCATTATCGCAGTATGTACTGCTTTAATCATATTTGGAGGAATCAAGAGAATTGCAACAGTTGTAGAGATGATTGTTCCTGTAATGGCAATCGCTTATGTATTGGTTGCTGTATTTGTTTTGATTAAAAATGTTACCCTTATTCCGTCCTTATTTTCTTTAATTATCGGTAGTGCTTTTGGAGTCAAACAAGCTGTAGCAGGAGGAGTAGGAGCAGCTCTTATGCAAGGAATTAGAAGAGGACTTTTCTCTAATGAAGCTGGAATGGGAAGTGCACCAAATGCTGCTGCAACTGCTGAAGTAAGCCATCCTGTAAAACAAGGATTGATCCAAACATTAGGAGTATTTACAGATACTCTTTTAATCTGTAGTGCAACTGCATTTATAGTAATTTTATCAGGAGCATATAAGCTTACAGATGTAGAAGGTATTCAGCTTACTCAAATGGCTTTAAGCTCAGAGGTAGGAGCTTGGGCAAATACTTTTGTAGCTGTCTGTATTTTATTATTTGCATTTAGTTCTATTGTTGGAAACTATTATTACGGAGAATCTAATATTGAATTTATAAATGGAAACAAAGCTTGGTTATTTGGATATAGAGTTTTGGTAGTTCTTATGGTTCTTTTTGGATCTGTTTCAAAAATAGCAATTGTTTGGGATATGGCCGATTTATTTATGGGACTTATGGCAATCATAAACTTAATTGCTATATCTATGCTTGGAAAAATTGCTTTTGCAGCTTTAAAAGATTATACAAAGCAGAAAAAAGAAGGAAAAGATCCCGTATTTCATGTAAGTCATATTCCTGGCCTTAAAAACGTTGAATGCTGGGGAAAAATAGAAGATTAAAAAATTCCCATGTTGCTAGCAACATGGGAATTTTTTAATCTTTAGGAAATTATATCAATGAATAGATTGTGGATAACTTTAGAAAGTTAAATTTTCATCAAATTTTAAGCAACGGAAATTCTAAATGAAATGAAAGAATTTCGTTGGCGCCATGAGCAGTTCCGATAGGAACATGCGAATTTTTTTATCTATATACTTTACTTACAGAATTAGAACCACTTAAATATAACATAGGTGGATAATACATATGAAAATCTATTACATCTCCAATTTTTATATCTTCTTTACAATCATGAATATCTACAATTAAATGATCACTACTACTTCCTACAATTTTAACTCCCTCCATTTGAGGAATCAATTTATCATCAAGAGCAAAATCTTGTTTTCCTACGGCAAGTAATGCTCTTTTTCTTATTCCATGATCTTCATAAGTAGGAGCTCTTCCAAAAGCATCAATGAAAATTTCTCCAATAGGATGAGTAGGTTTATTTTTCACTTCTACAACTTGCGCTTTTAAAACAAACGTGTCTTGGTGAAATGGACTCATATCATAGCCCCAAAATTCATCTAAATCTTTAGCAAGTAATATTCCTTCTCCTAATCTTAGATTGTTTATTTTTTTAGGCATATGTCCATCTAATAAAAGAGGAATAGAACTTGTTGCTCCTCCAGATATGATCTCTAAAGGTCTATTGATTTTTTCTTCAATTTTTTCAGCCAACATACAAAGCTTGCCTAAATTATCTTTTGTAGGCTTAATAGATCCATAACAGCCTAAATTTGTTCCTATACCTCCTAATTCTACATGTTGAAGTTTTTCCTCTATATATGTTGCCAATTCTATTAATTCTTCTTCTTCAAAAACTCCTTCTCTTAAATCTCCTAAATCAAACATCAACACGACTTTGTGATTTTTGTTTTGTTTTTTACATTCTTCTTCTATTCGATCTATAGTTTCTTTTTCTGAATTCAAACTAATATCCACATATTGTACTAATTCCTCAATTTCACTCATCATAGGAATTCTGATAAGCATCATAGGAATTTTAATTCCATATTCTTTTAAACTTATAATTTGATCCATACGGGAATCTGCTATATACTTGCATCCTGCCTCTACAAATTGATCTACTACTTTTGGAAGTCCATTAAATCCTTTTACAACTCCTGCTACTTCTATACCTTTTTCATTGCAAAGGTCTACCATGTATTTTACATTGTCATAAATCTTTTTTGTGTGTATTTCAAGCATAGGATATTTTACAGTTTCTACTATCGCTTGCATATTGCTACATCCCCCTTTATAAAATCTTGCTTTAGGAAACAAAACGTTTTCCTTCTTATTTCTTTAAATTTTGTTTTTTCTTAATATTATTATAATACATGTTTATTTATTCCCCTCCATCCATATTGGACAATTGATACCCAACCAAAAGTATAAAAAAAGCAACCATATTTAAATATGATTGCTTTTCATTCTATGAATTAATTGAGAAAGCTTTACAAGACCTGTCTTTAGCTCTTCAATAGATGCATAGGAGTAAGATATTCTCAAATAAGGATTTTGTTCTACATCATATATATATCCTGGATACAGTAAAATTCCAATTTTGCATGATTCATCAAATAGTTTATACATATTGATTGGATCTTTTAAACGAAGCCAAACATAATAACCTCCCTTAGGAATTTCCCATGTAGCCAAAGAATAAAAATGTTTTTTTAAAATTTCCAAGGCAATATCTCTTCTTATGGCTAGTTCTTTTCTCAAAAACAAAAGATGTTCCTTATAAAGTCCTGTCTCAAGCCACTTTCCTACTGTAAATTGGGCTAAAGAGCTTGATCCATAATCTGATTGCATCTTCATATCTGCCAAATGATCAATCACAGGTTCTGGTCCTACAATCCATCCAATCCTAAGTCCAGGACTTAAAGTTTTGGATACACTTCCTACATAAAGAACCAGTCCATGTGTATCTAAGCTCTTTAATGGGATAGGCGGCTTTTCATCAATCCACAATTCTCGATACACATCATCTTCAATGATTGGAATTTTTTCCTTCTGACAAACCTCCATAAGTTGTTTTCTTCTTCTTTGAGACATAACAATTCCTGTTGGATTTTGAAAATTAGGGATCGTATATAAAATGGATGATTTATGCTTTCTTATATATTTAGGAATAAGACTGGCTTTGATTCCTTCTTCATCCATAGGTATTCCAAACCTCTTCATTCCTACAGATTGTAAAATTTGAAGAGAGTAAAGATAAGAGGGTTTCTCTAAAAATACACTAGATCCTGGTTGCAAAATTCCCATGGCAATCAATTGAATCGCCTGAAGTGCTCCTGAAACAATAAGTATACAAGAAGGAGATACACAGATTCCATAGGTTTTTAAATACTTACTAATTTGTTCTCTTAAATAATACATTCCTTTTGGTTCTTCATATCCAAGATTTTTCATTCCTTTAGCTACTTCATTTAAAATAATAGACATTTTATTTGTTGGAAACAAACTTGGTGATGCCTCTCCAGTACTAAGTCGAATCATATTGTTTTCAAATTCCAGCTCATTAATTTGTTTGATGGTCTTAAAATTTGGAATATAAATTCCTTCTTCAATATATGCTTGCCAATTGGGTTGAATGATAGAAGGAAGTCCATCTCTTATAATTTTCGTTCCACCTTTTCCCCGTCCCTCTATAATACCTTCTGCTTTTAATTCATCCATAGCTGCAACAATGGTACTTCTATTGACTTCAAATAGATCTGCAAGTTCTCTTTGAGAAGGAAGAACCATTCCGATGACCCATTCCCCCTCTCGAATCTTTCCTTTTACATAATCTACAATTTGCATATATAAAGGTTGTGTATCTTTTCTATGGGGTTTCCAATCAATGTCCATAAAATCCTCCTTATTTTTTAGATACAAATGGATTTTCCTTTATATAAAATCTCCAAAGCTTGTCCTTATATTCCTCTGCATAATCTATATTGATTCTCTTTGCAGAAACTATTTCTACTTTTTCATGATTATCTTTTATATAAAGCTCATCTTTCGCTACCATATCGTATCCATTGAGTTCTTTTGTAATATTTAAAGCATCACAAAGCTTTCCTGGTCCATTTGTTAGATCCTTTAAATGTTTAGACTTTATTTTTCTATTTTCTTTTAATATTTCAAATTCATTTAAAGGCTCTACCCCTCTTATGAGCACTGCTTGAGGTTCATCTTTATTGGCAGCTACAATATTTAAACAATAATACATTCCATAAATCATATAGATATAAGCATGTCCACCCCTCCAAAACATCACTTCTGTTCTTTTTGTTCTTTTGTTGTTATATGCATGACATCCTTTATCTAGTGGTCCTATATAGCTTTCCGTCTCTACAATTTTGCATTCAATGAAATGGTTGTCAATTTTTCTTACTAATATTTTTCCTAAAAGATCTTTTGCCAAAATCAATGCATCTTTTCTATAAAAGCTTTCATCTAACTTCAAAGTACTACCTCCTAAAATCTTTTTTCATGTTCAATCAACCATTTTTTTCTCCAAAGGCCCCCTCCATATCCAGTAAGCTTTCCATCCTTTCCAATCACTCTATGACAAGGAATCATAATGCTTATATTATTTTTATGATTTGCTCCTCCTACAGCTCTTACGGCTTTTTCATTTCCTATATTTTTTGCCAATTCTTGATAAGATATAGTCTTTCCATAGGGTATTTCTAATAATTCATTCCATACTCTTTTTTGAAAATCCGTACCTTCTAAATAAAAATTGATATGAAAATCTTTTCTTACCCCATTAAAATATTCATCTAATTGCATATATGCATTCTCTACTATTTCAATACCCTCTTTGGACTCTTTCTTCTCCTCTACAAAATGAACAGATAGGATATATTCTTCTGTTCCTATAATCTCTATGATTCCAATAGGAGAATCATAATATTTTATATATCTTTTCAAATCACATTCACCCTTTTTGCTTTATTGTATCATAAGGATTTCATGTGAAACAATAAAAGAGCAACCTAAAGTCGCTCTTTATATTTCATATATTTTCTTTTGAATTTTTTCTGCACTTCCCCCTACTTTTACCTCTGTAATCTCTTGATTCTCCGTCATAAGACTTCCCCTTATTTCTGATGGTTGATTCATAGAGTAGCCTTGTTCAAATATCATATCTTGTGCCTTTTCTTCATTTACCTTTTTATATTTGAAAAGATAAGCACTCAAAGCTCCATTGGAAGTACCTGTAGCAGATTCTTCTAAAATATCATATAAAGGTGCAAAGTTTCTACAATGGGCAGTGCTATCTAATTTTGTTTCTAATGTAAATACATGATATCCTACCACATTATATTTTTTACTTACTTCTGTTATTTTATCAAAATCAGGTTTCATATGAGTGAGAGTATTTAAATTCTTTACTGGAATTAAAATATCCTTAAGTCCTGTAGATACAATTTGTATAGGAAGATCCTCTACAATATCCTCTTCTTTTATATTTAAAGAATCTACAATTTCTTTTTTATCAATAATCTCTAAAAACTGTGGAAGAGCTTGATTCATCAAAATATTATTATTTTCTTTTATTTCAATATCTAGTACCCCTGCCTTTGTCTCTTGTTTATATTTTCCTAAACTTACAATACCTTCTTTTAATAATACAAAGAAAGTTGCAATGGTAGCATGACCACATAAATCTACTTCTTCACTAGGAGTGAAAAATCTTACCTTAAAATCTGCTTGATCAGATTTTTGAACAAAAGCAGTTTCAGAAAATCCAACCTTCTTAGCAATCTTTTGCATCATCTCTTCTGATAGATCATCTGCATCTATTACTACTCCGGCAGGATTTCCTCCATTCTCTGTCTTTCCAAAAGCATTTAATGTATATACCTCTACTTTCATTTTTTTCCTCCTTTATATAGAATATAAAAACTATATAACCATTTGAATAAAAGTATACAAAAGTTTTCCTCCATAGTAAATGATTACTGCTCCACAAATTATATTGATCCAATGAAGAACTTTAGCATTGATAGCATTTCTAAACATAGATACTATGGTAGTAATTCCCATAAACCATGAAAAGGATGCCAAACATACTCCAATAATAAACATACTTGATGCATCAGTAGGTAAAGATGCTCTAAATCCTCCAAATAATAAAGATCCATCTATTAATGCTTGGGGATTCATCCAAGTCACTGTAAAACAAGCAATTACTACTTGCATCAGTGTTTTATTTACATTTACTTCTTCTAGTTCTTCAGGCTTACTTTTGATTAATCCAATTCCTATATAAATAACTACTAAACTTCCAATCAAAAGAATGGCACCTCTTAAAATTTGAGATTTTTCCATTATAAGCCCCATACCAAAGAAACAAGTAAGCGCTAAAGAGATATCAAAAAAGATAGTAATCAAAGCTACTTGATAAGCCTTTATTCTTTCTTGACTAATGGCACTATTAATCACATAAAGATTTTGCATTCCTATAGGTGCCACATAAGCAAGACCCAGCATAAATCCTTGTAATACATAACGTAGCATATTTTTCTCCCCCTTTATTATTGTCTACCCTTATTGTAAACAAAATAAAGGGAAATGTCTCCAACCAACTACACTTAAATTGTAACCAACCAAGTTACATTTTATCAATCAAATAAGCTAACTTCTCAATTCCCTTTTCTAAATCCTCTAAAGATGCATAGCTATATGAAATACGTATACTTTGATTGATAGAAAAATCATATACATAACCTGGATTAATCAATAGATTTTCTTTTGCAGCCAAGTCAAATAGCTTACTCATAGAAATTTTTTTCTTAAGCCTTAACCATATGTAAAATCCTCCTTTAGGAGTATTCCAATCAGCAATATGAGAAAAATTCTTTTTTAAAGCACAAATGGCTACGTCTCTTCTTTTTTTTAAGTTTTGTCTTATTTCATAAACATGTTCTTGGTAAAGTCCACTACTAATCCATTCTGCTAATGCCCATTGGGATAAAGAACTGGATCCATAGTCTGTTTGCATCTTTATATCTCCCAACCTTTCCACTACAGGCTCAGGCCCTACTAACCAACCAATTCTAAGCCCTGGTGCCAAAGATTTTGAGATACTTCCTAAATATAAAACACTTCCATCCTTATCCATTGATTTTAAAGGTATAGGAGGCATTTCATCTAACCAAAGCTCTCTATAGACATCATCTTCAATAATAGGAAGCCTCTCTTTTTTACATAACTCAAGTAGCTTCTCTCTTCTATGCATAGGCATTACAATTCCTGTAGGATTGTGAAAAGTAGGAATGGTATACAATAAAGTAGTCGTTTTATGATTCCTATTTTTTTGAATCTCATTTGGTTCAATTCCATATTGATCCATAGATAATCCTGTAAGCTTCATTCCTGCCGATTGAAAAACATGTAAAGATTTAATATAAGATGGTTTTTCTACAAATATAGTAGATCCTTCATGTAATATTCCAATAGATATAAGCTGTAAGGCTTGTAATGCACCAGAGGTAATTAAAATACAAGAAGGGCTGACATGAATATTATATTTTTTTAAATGTTCACTAATAACTTTTCTCAGTTCAAAAAGACCCTTTGGTCCTAAATATCCTAAAGAAGGAATAGTATCTGGAATATTTGTTAATACTTTTTTCATCTTATCTTTTGGAAATAGCTCTGGTGCTAATTCTCCTGTTCCAAGTCTGATCATATCCGGATCAAATTCTAATTTATTAATCATCTGAATAGTTTGTTGATTTGGTCTATGGGTTCCTCCTTCAATATAATTCTTCCAATTTGGAGGAGATATGGATGCTAATAAAGACCAGGTATTATTTACAATTTCAGTTCCTCTTCCACTTTTTCCTTCAATAAGGCCCTCTGCCTTTAATTCATCTAATGCTTCTACAATGGTACTTCTATTGACTTGAAAAATTTCTGCAAGTTTTCTTTGAGTAGGTAATTTGCTTCCCATAGGCCAATCTCCACTTCTTATTTTTTCTTTAATATAATAGGTAATCTGCTTATATAGAGGGTCAGAAGAAAATTTATCTGGTTTCCAATCAATAGTTAACAATCCCATCTCTCCTTACTTTATGTACTGAGTTTTCATTTATTTTTATATATCTATTATAAAATAAAGTATTTATTTTTACCATGAAATGAATACTTTTATGAAATTGATTTAGCATATGGTTCATGATACTATGAATGTATCTGAGAAATCAAAGTTCACTTTATAAGGGGGTACTCATGTGGATCAAAGTGTAAAATGGGTTATAGAGAAAAAAATAGAAAGAACAATTGAATCTTTAAAAAAGAACAATATGGAAGGATATTTCGTAAGAAATGAAAAAGAACTTTTAGATAAAATATCAAGCTTACTTAAAGAAGGAGAAACTGTATCTGTAGGAGGTTCTATCACCCTTTTTGAAACGGGAGTCATTGATCTTTTGCGTAATGGAAAATATAATTTCCTAGATCGATATGAAAAAGGTTTAACAGAAAAAGATATTAAAGAAATCTATAGAAAAAGCTTTTTTGCAAATACTTATTTTACAGGAAGCAATGCCATTACAGAAAGTGGAGAACTTTATAATGTAGATGGTACAGGAAATAGAGTGGCTGCTATGCTTTATGGTCCTGATCAAGTAATTGTTGTAGTTGGAGTCAATAAGATTGTAAAAGATTTAAATGAAGCTATAGAAAGAAATAGACAAATTGCAGCTCCTGCCAATACAAAAAGACTCAATAAAAAAACTCCTTGTGCTTCTACTGGTGTCTGTATGGAGTGTAATAGTCCCGAAAGAATCTGCAATGAATATACTTTGATCAAAAGACAAAAAGTACAGGGACGAATTAAAGTATTCATTGTAGATCAAGAATTAGGTTTTTAGCCCTGGCGGTATATGTATAGAGTTTGTAGACAAAGTCATAAAAACCGTCACTAAATTTTCAAGTTTGGAAAAATAAAGAAACGATCGAAAATAGCATTACAAACTCGCTATGCTCAAACAGTGTAATGCTAAGCATTTCATCACTTATTCTATATTTCCACAAATTCTCAATAAATGTTCCTTATTTCTAAGCAACGGAAATCTTGAATGCAATGAAAAGATTTCGTTGGCGCCATGAGCTATCGAAGACAACTCTACTATATTAGTAGAGTTGTGTTTTTATATGTTTTAAGTAGCCCCTTTTTTTACTATAGTTCAAAATCTTCACTAGTTCATTTTAATTTTCCCTAATACATATCTAAAATAACTTATGATTTTTCCACCAATAACATTGGCTATATCCATATATCGTCTCATAATATACATAATAATGAGTAACTTTACAAACAAAGCTAAACCAAGGAATATAGAATTTATCACAAAATCCATTATATTACCCTCCCAATACTATATATTTCCTAACAAAACAATTAAACCTTATAGTACTATAGAATCATTTTAAAATCATACTATTTCTTAAAAATTAATTTAAAATATAATTAAAAAATCTCCTAATGTAATCCATAAAATTTTTTATGCAACTGATTTGAACTTGTATTGCGTTAGGGCTATTTTGAAATCAACATATTTTACCATATAATGTAATATTTTTCAATTTTAAAAGTACTCCTTCTTCCATTTCATTCAGGATTTCTGTTGCTTAAAATTTAATGAAAAAATTGCAGCTGTATCAACAGCTGCAATTTTTATTTTACCTTATAGTAGTTCTCCAAAATCATGATTCATATATGGTGCTAATTCATCTTTTGAGACACCAAATTCTATAAACGAAGTAGCGCTATCATCTAGTGGCATGTAATAGAAGAAAACTTGATCTGCTTTAAAATAAATTCTTATTCCTTCAGCTTCTAATCCTTCTAATCCGCATGCTTTTGCTTGATCATTTAATATTTTTATAACTGCCTTTTTAGATGGTTCATCTTTTTTAATAATATTTTCAAAAACAATTTCATTTCCAGATTTTTTCATATCTAAGTTTACACTATGTTGAATATTTATATCTTTTCCCATAGTTTTTCCTGTTCCTGTAAAAAGAACACTCAGTACATCATGATTCATCTTTTTAATTTCATAGTTGATGTTTACATCTGTATATGAATCTATTTTATACATTTCTACTATTTTTTGTAGACTTTGATTCATATCGTCTTGAGTAAGTTCCCCTTTATAATTTTTAATTTGAGGGTAAACAATTTTTAGATGATGTACTTTATCTTCTACTACTTTCTTTTCTATATCATAATTTAAAACTGGAATTATATTTTTATCCTTTAATATATTTTCCAAAGATTTTAAAGGAATTTTAAATTCTGGTTCTCCACTAGCTCCTGGAGCAATTGCATATTTTGCAAAGCATACCACTATATTTCCATCTTCTATATAAAAAGATTGTGTATCTGAAATAGACTTAAATCCTTCTTCTCCATCAAAATAAATTCCCTCTTCTGTACTTTGTTGTTCTTTGATTTGTTTTTTAATTTCTTCATTGATTACTTTTTTATAGTCTGCATTTTCTTTAAACAAGTCATTGATTTGCATTGCGTTATATTCTTTTAAATCTACATTGTAACAATCCGTTCTAGGAGTTCCATGAGCTCCTCCAGTATACATATAAGTTTGAACAACTAGAGAAAATACTCTGTCTTTTTCTTTTACACTATAATCTACAAATAATTCATAAGGATGTACTTCAAAACCTTCTTCTTTCGCTATTTTTTCATTTTCTTTTGCTTGCTTTTCTAATTCTTCTTGATCTTTCATAGCATGGCTTAAAATAATATCATTCAATTGATCTTCATAATGTGTATCTTTCATTCCTTCAATCACAGGAATTCTCATTTGAACATTTACAAGCTTGTTGTCAACTTTTATTACCTTTGCTTTTACTTTGATATCTTGAGTTTGTTGTTCTTGTATAGATTGTAGCACTTCTGGCTTTTTGGTTATATTTTTTTCTATAGAATCAGACATAGCAAAAGAAAAACTTCCTATAGCTAAGCATCCTACAATTCCTAGTGGTATTACTTTTTTCATATTCATAATCATTCCTCCTACATGTCATCTTGTATATTCATCATAGCAAAGAAGGTGAGGAAATTAGTTACATAAGAGTTACAAATTTCATTACAAAATGGTTACATATTCAATTTTTAGCTTTCTTTGTGAATCATTTGTCCCATAAGCACTCCCATAACAGATGCCATCATAAGTCCCCTTGTCCATCCGCTAGAATCTCCTAAAGCATATAGCCCTTCTATATTTGTATGGAAGTTTTCATCTAAATCAATTCGATTGCTATAAAACTTAATTTCTGGTCCATATAATAATGTTTCCCTACTTGCAAAACCTGGTACAACTGTATTCATAGCCTGAATAAAATGAAGTATATTTACCATAGGTCTATAGGGAATAGCTGAAGTAATATCTCCTGCTACTGCATCTAATAAGGTAGGTACTACATTAGATTGGTCTAGTTCATGTTGCCATGTCCTTTTTCCATCTAGTATATCTCCATATCTTTGGACTAATATTTTTCCATTTCCCAACATATTGACAAGCTCTGCTACTTTTTTTCCATATTCTATAGGTTGGTTAAAAGGTTCAGAAAAATTATGAGAGCTTAAAATAGCTAGATTTGTATTTTCTGATTTTCTTTCTTTATAAGAATGTCCATTGACAATGGCTAAATCATGATCATAATTTTCTTGACTTACAAAGCCTCCGGGGTTTTGACAGAAGGTTCTCACCTTATTCTTAAATGGAGCTGGATATCCTATCAATTTAGATTCATATAATACATTATTTACTTTTTCCATAATTTCATTTCTTACTTCTACTCGGACTCCAATGTCTACCGTTCCTGCACTATGGTCAATATGATGCTTTAAGCACATATCCTTTAACCAATCTGCTCCCTTTCTTCCTGTAGCAATAACCATTTGATCTCCATAGATTACTTCTTTATTTTTCTTTGTTTTAGAATCAGCTACTTTTACTGCTTTGATCTTTCCATTTTCTATAACTAAATCTTCTACCATTGTTTCAAAATAAATATCTATTTCATGATCTAATAAATAATTTTGTATTTTAAAATAAATTTCTTGAGCTTTCTCTGTTCCTAAATGTCTGATCGGACAATCTACTAATTTTAAACCTGCTTCTATTGATTTTCTTCTAATATCTTTAATGGCTTCATTATTCTCTAATCCTTCTATTTTGGGTTCTGCTCCAAATTCAAGATAAATCTGATCTGTATATTCTATATACTCTTGTGCTTTATGCCTTCCAATAAGCTTTGGCAAATCTCCTCCTACTTCGTGACTTAAAGATAATTTGCCATCTGAAAAAGCTCCAGCTCCTGAAAATCCTGTTGTAATATGACAATATGGTTTACAAAAAACACATTCTTTTGTCTTTTCTTTTGGACAATATCTTTGATCTATTCTTTTTCCTTTTTCAATCATTAAAATACTTTTACTCGTTTTTTTTCTGACTAATTCTAGTGCAGTAAATATTCCTGATGGACCTGCTCCTACTATGATTACATCATACTTCAAATGGATCATCTCCTTTATACAGGTAAACATTTATTTTATTCATTTTTAAATGATTCTCATGACAATAAAATCTTATCCTATTTTAAAAATTTTTTCAATCTTCTTTATATTAAAAAACAGCCTCTCATGAGACTGTTTTAAGCTGTTTCTGCTAAATTCTTTGCATACTCTAATGCCTTTCCTACCCTATTCATAGATAAATCTTTTTCATCTTCTGAAATAATCTCTAATGCATAAAGCATATCTAGCATATTTTCTTTTACTCCTGCTAAGATTACCTTCTTTCCTTCTCTCTCTAGTCCTTGCTTAATATTTTTAAGAGATACAGCTCCAGATATATCCATTACAGGCATATTCATAAGATTGAGTACAATAATATCTACATCTTCTACTTCCATTTCTAATTTACTCATCATAGCATGAGCTACTCCAAAAAATAATGGTCCTTCTATGGTATAGGATGCAATATTTTTATCATAATCTTTATCATCTACTTCATACTTTTTGAGATATCCATCACCCATGCTCATTACAAAATAAAACATAGAAAGTAATGTTCCTAAAGCTACAGCCACTGTTAAATCTGCAAAAATAGTCAAAAGAGTAGTAGCCACAATCACAGTTCCTGCTCTTTTAGAAGCAAAAGTAATTTTACGAGTCGCATTGTATTGAATCATTTGAATAGCTGTACCCATTAAAATTCCTCCTAATACAGCAAGGGGAATTTTTGAAGCCAAAGGACTAAACTTTAAAGTGATTACCAATAATATAATTCCATGAAGTACACCTGATAATCTTGTCCTTCCACCTGCATTTACATTTACTACAGATCTTACAATAGCTCCTGTTCCAATTAATGATCCAAAGAGAGCCGCCACAGTATTTCCTATTCCTTGACCAATCAACTCTTGATTCGAATGATGCTTTGTTTTTGTCATCTCATCTACTACTAAAGATGATAATAAAGACTCTATACACCCTAATAAGGCAAGTACAAAACCTGCTTGAATCACATCTTTTAATTCACTAGATTTAAATACAGGAATACTAAACTTAGGAAGTCCACTAGGAATACCTCCTACCAAAGCTCCTGACGGTATAAAATAAATTCCTGCTATAGTCCCTAGAATCAAAGCTATTAAAGAAGCTGGAACCTTTTTTGTAATAAAAGGGAAAACTAACATAACACCAATTGTCACCAAAGCCAAAATTGGACTTTCATGAAAGTATCCAAGCATCTTTAGAAAAATTAAACATCCAATCCCATTGGTAAAACCTACAATAACAGGTCGAGGAATCAAATGAATATATTTTCCTAGCTTTAATACTCCTATTAAAATTTGAAAAACTCCTGCTAAAACCATTGCAGCAAATAATGCTTCACTTCCATATTTTTCATATAATTCAATCAATACAACAGTCATTGCTCCTGTTGGTCCGTTTACCTGAGATGGAGTTCCTCCAAATAAAGTAGATAAAATTCCTGTAATAATAGCAGAATAAAGACCTGCTTTTGCACCTGCTCCAGATGCTACTCCAAAGGCTAATGCTAATGGCAATGCTACAACAGATGTTGTAAATCCTCCCATTATGTCTCCCTTGAGATTTTTCATGTCATAACTTAAAAATGCTTTTTTTCTTTTCAACTACAATCCTTCTTTCTTTAAATTTTTCAAACAGTCAAACATGTACATTGTATACATTTCTTATATAAATTGCAAACCTTATTTTTATAAAATTCTTAAAGTATATATTCTAATATTTTCCATAAAGTTTGCCGATATATGATAAGAAAGACTTGTGGTAATAAGTCAAGATAGAAAAAGATAGGTTTTGATTAAACTTACAATAATATTTTCTAAAAAAGTCAGCACTTAATAAACCTAAGGTAAATTAGGATTAAAACGAAAGGATTGCGCATCGAATATTATTCGATATTATACACTCCTTTCTGGTGTATAAAGTTGGTGATTGCGTAGCAGCACATCCACCATGCGCACAAATTTTCTTGCAGTAAGGACGAGAGCTCTTTTATGTTGATGCTTAGGAACTTCATGATATTTCTTGAGATAGTATTCTCTATAAACGGGTTCATTTCGCATAAGTGAATTGGCAGCTTCAATCAAGTAATAGCGAAGGTAATGATTTCCCGTTTTAGTCATTGTAGTTCTTTCAGATTCAAAATTACCAGATTGTTTTCGCTTCCAGTAAAGACCTGCATATTTGGCAATTTTGGATTCATTTTCGAAGCGTTGAATTTGACCAATTTCGGCTATTATGCCAGCAGCATAAACAGGTCCAATGCCTGGAATGCTAAGCAATGATTTGGATTCAGGTAAAATTTCAAATAATTGCTGAATTGCTTTATCAAGTTCTTTGATCTGTTTTTTTATGGTTTTAATCATCATAGCATATGAAGCCAAAATAACATCGACTGAATTCTGCATGACTTTTCCTAGTCGATAAGAGTCTCTAATGGCTTTTGAAAGTGATTTCGCAAGCTTTTCAGGATTGCTAAATCGACCACGGCCTTTTTCTTGTAAAATAGCAGCTAAATCCTCTAAAGACATATTGGCGATGTCTTCAAGAGTCATAGAGTCGGTTACTAAGTCCATCATGGTTGCACCAAAGACAGATGTATCAATTTCTTTAGTGAGGGTATTACACTTGTAATAAATATTTTCTAAAAAATGTTGCTTCATTTCAGTCAATTGACCAATGAGCTGGTAACGTGATCTAGTTAATCTTTGTAAAGCCATATATTGTTCTTCTTTAATCAAGGAAGTATTGAAACGATCAAAGCGAAGAAAGTCAGCAATACGATAAGCATCTATTTTATCGGTTTTATCTTCTTCAAATAGGCCTTTAAACCGATGTATAGCCTTAGGATTCATAACAACAACTTCGACTCCTAAAGACTTAAGCTCAGAGTCTTCTGATAGGAAAGTTGAAGGATGAAAGCTGTAAATAGAAGTTGCTTCCATACCGATTATAATACGATCATACCGAATTAGATCAGCGAAATGGCTAATATGTTCTTTGATTTTACTAGCACCAACAACATTATTGGGTAGAGAAACTTCTAGTAAAATTTGATCTTCACTGGTGAGAAAACAAGTATCAAGTTTTTCAGAACTAACATCAATACCAACAAATAATTTCATGGAGAGGACCTCCTTTCTATGAATTTGGAACGGCTTGGATACTGAAACCTATCCCTAGTTACCAACCGGATGGCAACAACCTCGCGTATGAGTATTCAATACTTGTCAATCATAAGCTGCCCGAAGCTACTAACATTCGGTATGATAGGCAAGAGATACAGCTTGTGAGTTTGCAGTACACCTGTTGGCTGGGAGACAGTCTTTAAATGCAGTCTTGCTGCAGGAGAGAACAGCCTTAATCCAGATAGATCCTTATTCCATACTTCTATTATCTAGGAATAGGACTCAATATCCAAGGCGATAGATGAAAATTTTTAACTTTAAATATATTATACGAGGAGAGAGTATAATGAATATATCACCTACACAAAATCATTCTATTGGTCATAGTTCTTTACAATCTAATTCTAACTCTGACCACGAAATAAAATTATTACAAGACCAAAAAATAAGAGCACAAGAAAAAATTGACAAAATTAAACAAGGAGATGCTCCCCAAAAGGTAAAGCAAGAATTAATCAAACCTTTACAAGAACAAATACAACAAATAGATATGCAAATTCATGAAAAACAAATGGAGAAAATAAATAAAACGAAAGAAATAGAAGAAAAACAAGAAAAAAATCCTCCTCAACAAGAAGGCGTTGTCTATTCTCCTATGAATAATCTTTTAGAAGCCTCTGCTATTTATTCTCAATCAAAGGTTTTAAATGGGGTAAAAAAAGATTTAAAAGGGCAATCCAATATATTAAAAATTGAAGCAAAACTCGATGGAGGTAGAATGGGAGGAGGTGGAAGTGATAAACTTAAAAAAGCTTCTGCTCTAGATCAAAAAATTCATCAAATTGAAAATAAAATAGACAAAAAAATAAAAAAGACTCAAGAGTCTATTGAAAAATCATATGAAGAAGAAGATAGTATTTCAGCTAAAAAGAAAGAAGAGGAAGAAAAATCTATTCATCATGAAAAATTAAATATTCTTGTTTAAATGATAGAATTTATATCATATGAAAATATTTTTCATCCATTATAAAGGAATCACATATGGGGTGTTGGTATATGGACTTTTTTCTACAACCATATCCATCCCATATGCATTTTTTAAATTTTCAACGGTAATCACTTCATCTGGACTTCCTGATCCTATAATCTTTCCATTCTTTAAAAGGAGAATATGAGTGCTAAATCTTGCTGCTAAATTAATATCATGTAAAACAGCTACCACCGTCCTACCCTCCTTTTGGTTTGAATTTTTAATAAGCTGTAAAATTTCTATTTGATGTCTTATATCTAAAGAAGAAGTAGGTTCATCTAATAAAATAATTTTAGGTTCTTGAGCCAATGCCCTGGCAATAATCACTCTTTGCCTTTCTCCTCCACTTAATTCGTTAATAAATCGATCTTTAAGATGATCTGTATGTGTGGATTTCATAGCATCTCTTACGATTTTATAATCATTTGTGCTCTCACTTTGCAATCTGTTCATATGAGGACTTCTTCCCATCAAAACAATATCTTCTGCAGTAAATCTAAATTCTATATTTGTTTCTTGAGGAACTACAGCAATTATTTTTGCAATTTCTTTATAGGACATTTTATGAATATCTTTTTCTCCTATTTTTACATTTCCACTTTGGGGCTTTAATACAGATGAAATATTTTTTAATAAAGTTGATTTACCAGATCCATTGGGTCCTATAATACTCATGAACGCCCTAGATGGAATATAAAAAGAAATATCCTCTAAGATTTTTGTATCTTTGTATCCAAATGATAATTTAGAAATGTTCACATCCATAGACATATTTATTCTCCTTACTAAGACAAACTGCTTTTTTTCTGCCTTAAAAGATATATAAAAAATGGTCCTCCAAATATGGCAGTAATAATCCCTACAGGGATTTCTATAGGAGCTATGATAGTTCTTGCAACTGTATCTGCAAATAACATAAATAATCCTCCTCCTAATCCTGCTACAGGAATTAATATTCTATGATCTGGTCCTACTAATATTCTTACAATGTGAGGAATAATCAATCCTACAAATCCAATAATTCCACTTACAGATACTGCTATGGCTACAATAATTGAATTGATCAGCAAAAGTATTCTTTTTGTTTTTTCCACTTCTACTCCTAAATTTTTAGCAGATTCTTCTCCTAGTAACATGACATTTAAGTCCTTTGAAAAATAATACAAAAAACTCCATCCTATGAAAACCGGAAGTATAATGACTTTTACCTGTTCCCAACCTTTTGTAGAAAAGCTTCCTAATGTCCAAAATATTATTTTTTCTAAATCATTACTATATAGAACCATTAAAAAAGACATAATGGCTGTCAAGAATTGTCCTACTGCTATTCCTGATAATAAAAGGGTAGTCACAGGTATTTTTGACTTTATTCTTGCTAAGTTATATACCATATAAGTAGTCCCTAATGCACCAAATAAAGCAAATAAAGATATGGTATTGATCCCCAAAATTTTTATATCTATTTTGAGTACAATGGCAAGTGTAGCTCCCAACGCCGCCCCTGATGATATGCCTATTACAAAAGGATCTGCCATTGGATTTTTAAACATTCCTTGAAAGGTTGCTCCTGAAATAGCTAAACTAATTCCTACTAAAACAGATAATAAAATCCTAGGCAGGCGGATGCTTTTTATAATGATTTCATGACTTTTAGGGATATCTTTCATTTTTATCATATTTTTCATGCCTGGTAGTTGATGAGTAACAATTTTTAAAGCATCTATTACTTTTATATCTGCAACTCCTATAGTAGTTGCCACCACACATAATAAAAACAAAATAATCCCCATGGATATCCATATGATTCTCCATTTCATTCTCTTTTCAATATGAATCATTATAAACTTCCCCCTGCTCTAAAGACATTTTTACTAAAATAATTCTGGATGAATGGCTTTTGCCATTTCCTCTATAGCATTTTTCACTCTTTGACTAGGTCTAGACAATAAATTTCCATCTAAAATTTTTATTCTATTATTTTGAATGGCATTAATATTTTCAAAGCCTGGTCTTTGTTTGATATCACTAGCCTTTGATACTTGCATATTAGAATTATTGGTAATATAAATTTCTGGATTTTTTTGTACTAAACTTTCTATACTATATTGAGCATAGGGTTCTTTCACATCCTTTGCTACATTTTCTCCTCCTCCGATGGTAATTAATTCATCAATAAAAGATCCATCTCCTGCTGTCCATAGAGCTTGAGAATATTCTATTTCATAAAAAACTTTAGGTTTTGGCGCATTTTTTACTTTCTCTTCAATCTCTTTTTTCTTATTGTCTATATCAGCAACCATTTTATCTGATAATTTTTCTTTATTTGTAATATTTCCTATTCCTGCTATAGCATCTTTTATTTCACTAATAGATTTAGGAGCATAAGTAACCACAGCAATTCCAGCTTCGTCTAATTTCTTTTTCATTTCCTCCTTCATAGGCCAATAATTAAATACCATATCTGGTTGTAATTCTATAATTTTTTCCACATTTAAATTAAATGCATCTCCTACCTTAGGCTTTTGGGTTGCTTCTTTAGGATAATCACAATAATTTGTAACTCCTACTATTTTATCTTTCAGACCTAGTCCGTATAATATCTCTGTATGGCTAGGAGAAAGAGAAACTATTTTTTGAGGTTCTTTTTCAATAACTAAATTCTTTCCTTCTCCATCTTTAATTTCTAAAGGATATTTTGTAGGTGCTTTTACATTTTCTTCTATATTTTCAGGCTTTTTGTTTTGGGTACATCCCATAAACATAGAAAATATCAATAAAAACACCAGTCCAAATAGCATTCCTTTTTTGTACACTTTCATATAGATCCCTCCATTTTTATTTTCTATAGCTTTATTATGTGTGAAAAATTTATATCCTACTCATCATTCTATTTTTAGAATTTAAAAAGCTGAGCTATAAGCTCAGCTCAGACTGTTGACAAAGTATATTGTAACAAAGTCAACTAAAACATTGTATGATCTCCAATATAACAAGCAATATTTTCAGATAAAAATAAATCCTGTATTTCTTCTAATTTCTCTTCTGATGTAGCTTCTTCATTTTTATATTTATACTCTTTTCCTAATTGCCTCCACTTAGATTCTCCCATTCTATGAAAAGGCAAAATATTGATTTCTACCAAATCGCACTTTTTCATAAAGCTTATTGTATCCATAATATTTTCATAAGTATCATTAAAATCTCTGATGACAGGCATTCTAAGAACCAATCTTCCTCTCCAATTGGATCTAGCTAATCTCCCTATATTTTTTAATATGTCATCATTATAAACACCTGTCTTTTTTTTATGTTCATATCTATTCATATGCTTTACATCAATAAATGCAAAATCTATATATTCCATTACAGATAAAAATGAATCTTCATCTACAAAAGCCGTCGTTTCTATGGCTGTATGAATATAATTTTTTTTACATTCCTTTAATGCTTCTAGTAAAAATTCCTTTTGAATAAATGGCTCTCCACCACTAAAGGTTACCCCTCCTTCTTTACTCCAAGAATGGCTATCCCTTTGAAGAATCCTCATTAATTCTTCTACTGTATATTCTTTTCCACAAACCTTTATCGCTTGGTAAAAGCATACTCTACTACAGTCAAAGCTTTTGCATTCTTTACAGATATTAAAATTTAATTTACATTCTCCCTCTTCATGAAATGAAAAGGCTCCCTTTTTACAAATATCTATACATCTTCTACATCCATCCTTATATTTACAACTACTTTCAGAAAACATAATATGAGGATGAATCTCCCAACTTTCTGGATTGGCACACCATTCACATCTTAAGGGACAACCATTCATAAAGACAGCAGTTCTTGATCCTGGTCCGTCGTGAACAGAAAAGCTTTGTATATCAAAAATATTTCCTTTCATAGTAGCTTCTCCTTTATTTTATATAGATTTTTTATCTAAAGATATGGGCAGTAATATGGCTACAATAGCAGAAACGATAAAAGAACCTAATGCAAACAACATAGAATTTGTATACGTTCCATATGCATCATATAAATGCGCTCCCATAAAACTTCCCACTGCTGGCCCTATACTCATAACAATTAAAGTTGCAAGTCCCCATATTTTCCCAAATGTTTGATTTCCATAGATAGAGGCAGCATATCCTGCCACTCCACCAGGTTCGATTGCCCAATAAACAGCAAATATAATACAAGCAATTATACTGGTAAACATACTTCCCTTTGATAACATTAATAAAATACATGCCAATATTCCTGTACTGGGTGCAAATATAATCATAAATTTTCTAGCTTTCATTTCATCATTTAATTTACTTACCAATTTATCTGCTAATACACCCATAAAAGGCATTGTAAAAATACCAGCCACCCCTATAGCTACATAATAATTTGTAGCTGTTCCCAAAGACAAATTGCAATCAGATGTCCAATACTTCACAATTTGGGTCCAAACTAAAAATTCAGCAACCATGCTAGTCAAAAAAGCAAAAATAGCTCCCCATATTGGAAATTTAGAAAAAGCTTGCTGTAAAGACCAATCTATATTTTCTTGATTTTTTCCTTTAGAATTTTTGATAGTATCCATTCCAAAAGGCTCTAGTCCATAATTTTGAGGGTTTTGCTTTGCAACCATACTTGCTATAATCAGTGCAATAAGTACTACCAACGATAATATTCTCATAGCCATTCTCCAGTCCATAGTAGCTAGAACTTGTTTCGCTCCAAGACTTAAAACTACTTGGGCTACTGGAGCTCCCATAAAAGCAATTCCCCACATGGTAGCATAAGATTTTCCAACATACCATTTTCTTACAGATACTGTAGAAGATACCCATAGCATTCCTGTTCCAATTCCAGCAAAGATCACATAAGGCAATAAATAAGCCAAGTATGTTTGTGCAAAGCTTGTTACAAAAAATCCCAATGCTCCAGTAATAGCCCCTAAAGCATATGCAGGTTTTGTTCCCCATTTGTCTATGATCATTCCACTAAAAAACGCTGTTATAGCATATACAGTCATCATCAAAGAATAACCTAAAGTAAGCTTGGATGCACTCCATCCTAAATCCTTTGCCATAGGTCCTTGGAGTACTGAAAAAGTAGCTCTATATCCAAATAAACAAAATACGGCTAGCCAAGATGCTAAAACTACCATATGACCTAATCTTTTGGCTTGTTTTTCATCTACTTTGTCATGGATCATTTCCTTACCCCCTTAACTTTATTTTATGAATCTTTAAAGGGCGCAATTTGATCTATGCGCCCTCTATACATATCTATTTCTTAAAAATATGCTTCGTACATGTCATTGCATGTAAATCTCCAAATGTCCAATCCTCTTTATCAAGACCTTTGCAAATTCCTATTTCATCTTCATCTGGATCTTTAAAGTGATGACAGTTTCTGCATTTTGGTGCTTCTTTAAAAGCATTACATACATTTCCATCTATATTAATCATAGTATTGGCAAGTCTACAAATGCCTTTTGCTGCATCTATAGGTGAAAAATTTATACAATCATTATGTCTAAATTTATTCACTTTCATCACACTCCTTCATATTCTGTTCTTGCTATGACTTCATCTTGAATAGGCTTACCAATTTCACACCAGTATTGAGTAAACCCTGCTACCCGTACCATAAGATCTCTATACTCATCAGGATTTTTTTGTGCATCCTTTAAAACCTTAGAATCTACAATATTATATTGAATATGGAATCCTCCCTTTCTCATATAAGCACGAGTTAAATCTAATAAATTCTTTGTGCCTTGTTCTCCCTTTAAAGCACTTGGATGAAGTTTCATATTCATTTGTGAATTTTGAGATCTGGAGTGATCCCAAACTGTAGCAGATTCAAACAAAGCATAAGGTCCATTTTTATCTGTCCCTGGATAAGCAGACATAGATCCATCTGCATAAGTAGTTCCTCCTAATCTGCCATCTGGTGTGGCTAATGTTGCAGCCCCTTGAGCACCATGGGTAGAAACAGAGATTTGACAGGCATACATTGGTTTTCCATACAAAGATTCTGCTCCTTTTGCCATCTTACAAAACCAATCTTCATATCCTGCTAAAATAGAATCAGCATATGGATCATCATTTCCATACTTAGGTGATAACAAGCATTCTCCATAAATCTCATCATAAGCATCTAATATATCTGATTTTTCTTGATCCATTAAAGAATAGCTTCCAACCTCTTCCGCATTTTTAAATCCAAAATTATGAAGAATAGCTTCTCTCATTTCATCAATAGTAAATTTTTTATCATCGTAAACAATTTTTTTAAGAGCTGCTAAAGAGTTGACCATTGTAACGGTTCCGCAACTTTCTACATTAAAGGTTGCATTATAACGATAACCCATATTTCCTATATGAAGTCCTTTTTCTAAGCAATCTGGTTTTAATAGGGAATTAACTAAGGACATATTCTGTTTACGCCAAACATCATGTTGAATATTATTTGTTTTTGCTAAAATATCAACCGCTTTTTCATAATATTCTTTGAAGGTTTCAATTAATTCTTCATAACTTTCAAGCTTTTTATTATGAGGCTTAAAAACTTGTAATCCTGTTCTATAATCTTTCCCATTTGTAAGTACAAGCTCTAATACCTTTGGATTTGCAACAAAATGTACTCCTACACTCGTAGGCTGTCCTGCTCCTCCAGGAATTTCATATTCTTTTCCATTTAAGGCAAGTTTTTTAAAACATCCAGGTGAAGTTTCCAAGCATCCTCCTATAGCAAATGATCTTGCTTCTTCTATTGTCATTCCCTCTTTCGCATATTGATTTACAATAAAATCTATTCCTCCCCTATTATTCATCCAAGCTGGATAGCCAGCTCCTGTTTTGTCACATTCTGCACATTTTAATAAAAATTTTTCTGGTAATTTTTCATCATATAAAACAGATAAAGTAGGTTGAGGAGTTGCACAGGTCATACCTGCTTCTACAATTAACATTTCTAGTTCATTTGTTGCTGACTGACCTTTTGAAGTCAATCCACCAAGACTTAAATTGTTAAAAGTATTTCCTGATAAAACACCACCTACTACACCAGTAGAAGCAAAACAATCTATAGCTGTAATTTTGATTCTATATAATTCTAATAGTTCTAAAACTTCTTCTTTTGTAATGCGTAAAGCTTCTAGATCTTGTTCATACCAAGGATATAGAATTTGTCCCAATCTACCAATAGAAAGTCCTGATATAGCATCTTCGTTCAACGCTGAAATATGTATTGTATAAGATAATTGGAGAGCTTCTCTAAAGGTTCTTGGTTGATGATGAGCAATCCATTCTAATGAGTTTGAAATCTCTTCATATTCATCTCTTTCCTTTTGAGTTTTAGCAATCTCTTGTAGAGATTTTGCATGTTTTGCATAATTTAAAATCCAATTTTGAATTCCTTCTAATACATAAACTACTCCTTCGTAAAAATAAAGCCTGTCCATGCCAGTTAATCCATCACCATCTGCTTTTCCTGCTACTTGTTTTTTGCAATCTTTCGCCATTTCTATCAAACGATCCAATCCATATTGTAGTGGATAATAGTAATTGACAACCTCTCTTCCTTGTGGAAGGGTAAACCCTGAGTCAAACATACAAATTAAACTTCTCATAATATTTTCTTTTACTTCATAATCAGGAACCATTTGTTCATATTTATGACTTACGTCTTCTACAGATTTTCCTACCCATTCATTAGCTACTTTTAGAAGTGCAGGAATTTCCTCTTTTCTCATACCAAATTTTCCTGCAATGGAAACAACACTTCCAAAGCTTTTGGTAACATTTCCTCCCCCACTTCCAAATTTACTAAGCTCTCCTGAACTTGCACTTCCTGTTTTTAAAGCTTCTTGATAAAGCTCACTTTCTTTTGCTACAAAAAAGCTTTCAGAAAGCCATGGCATTGGAAATGATCCTCTATAATTATAAGTCTTTTGCATCACTAGCTTTTCACCAGGAACAATATTAGGAGTTAAATGAGAAAATGCTTCTCTTAAAGCTTTTGCTCTTCTTACAATAGTAATTTCTCCTTCTAAAGCCTTCCACGTTCTGTTATACCAATATGGAAATTCCATATTCGCTGTGGATAAAGTATTGTAAAAAATTTCTCTTAATTTTCTAGCTCTCGGGGTAGGTTCTTTTTTCACCTCTCTATCTATCATTTCCTCTGGCGCTTTTCCGCCAGCTTGATAGTTAATAGATAAGCCTTTTGCTTCTAGGATGTCTGCAAGCTTGACCTTTTTCTTTTCATCCATTTTGGGTCCCTCTTTTCAATCTAAATTTCATTACAATAGAATATATGAAATAGTTGAAAAGATATGTGTAAAAAACAAAGGCTATGTAAAAATATTTTATATTTTCACATAGCCTTTATTTTTATATCAAAATCAATCTTTATGTTTTAATCCAATGGTTAAAGTTGTTGCCAATCCACCCCATAATACTACTGCTCCAATTGTAAAAAATAATATTGCTGTAGAAGTCATCTATGCCACCTCCTTAAAGGTATTTACTTGTAAGTCATTATTTTTCCAAGGTCTTTTACTTGCAATAATAGCCGTAACAATAATGATTGCTACTACTCCCCATCCAAAAGTTAGAAGTGCTTTCATTGGATATCCTCCATAAGGAGTCTTTATTTCTGTGATAATATTTTGTACCAACATATAAGTTAATATAGTAGGTGTCACAAATTTCACCATAACATCCCACCATTTACCAACTCTATAAATGGATATTACATTGGTATGTTCCCTTATGGTATGAGCTCCTAAGAACCATCCTAAAACAATAGCTTCTCCTAAGCCTACTACTACTACACAATAAGAATTAATGAAGGCATCTACAATATCAAGAAAATAAAGTCCTGCTCCTGTAGCATACATCACACTAATAAAATATCCTCCAAGGGCTGCAAAAGTAACAACTTTTTTTCTAGATGCTCCTGTTTTATCCATAACTGCTGCTGCAAATGCTTCTATTAAAGATACACAAGAAGTAAGACCTGCAAATACTAAACATGCAAAGAATAATATTCCAAACATTTTTCCCAAAGAGCCCATCATAGAAAATACTTTTGGAAATACTACAAATGCCAATCCAATACTTTGGCTTGCTACTTCATCTACAGCTACTCCTTGACTGGTAGCCATAAATCCTAAAATTGCAAATACACCTATAGCAGATAATAGCTCAAATCCACAATTTGCAAAAGCCGTTATAAATGCACTATTGTTGATATCTGTTTTATTTGGTAGATAACTAGAATAGGTAATTAAAATACCCATTGCTAAGCTTAGTGAATAAAATACTTGCCCATAGGCATTAATCCATACCTTTGGATCTAATACTTTAGACCAATCTGGTGTAAATAATTTGTTAAGTCCAACAGATGCTCCAGGAAGTGTCACTCCTCTTACTACAATAATAACCATGATTACAAAAAGAGTAGGCAATAATACTTTATTTGCTTTTTCTATTCCTCCAGAAACTCCTCTATAACAAATAGCCCAATTGATTAGCCATAATGCAGTAATGCAAATAAATATTGGCCATCTCATTCCTCCTAAATCAAATGGACCACTTGAAACTTTTAAAAATTCATTAAAGAAAAAGCTATTTGTATCTGATCCCCATCCTTGAGAAAAAGAAAAATACAAATAATTCATAGCCCAACTTAAAATCATCGTATAATAAGTCAATATTACAAATGAAGTAATACTCGGCCACCATCCAAGCCATTCCCACTTCTTACTAGACTTTGCAAAAGCAAGGGGTGCTGACCCTCTATATTTATGTCCAAATCCGTATTCTAGTATGATAAGAGGAATTCCTGCAGTAAATATTGCAATAAAATAAGGTATTAAGAAAGCCCCTCCTCCATTAGAATATACTAGATACGGATACCTCCATATATTTCCAAGACCAACTGCTGAACCTATAGCAGCAAGAATAAATCCCATTTTTGAACCCCATTGTTCTCTATTTTGAGACATGCACTACACTCCTTTCAAAATTATCACTTTTATTTTTTCATTTTTATGGTACTTTTTTATCTTGTGGTAATTTTGAGATCTGTCTGGCCAGACTTACTCTATTTTTTCCTTTTACGGGAATAAAAAAATCTCCCGTCTCTAAAACATAAATTTTATGTTCTAGAGACGAGAGACTTACTCGTGGTACCACTCTAATTTACAATTTGCTCACGCAAATTGACTCTTCAGGTCGAAGGATATTCCTTGAACCCTAGCCATATAACGGTGGCACTTCTACATATTGTAGAACCCGGCCTTGTTTACTCCTTACGTTTCAACTTAGCAGCTCTGGAGTGATCATTATATACTGCTTTAACACCGAATCTCAGCACCTTCGGCTCTCTGTAGTTAAAGATTAAGTATCTTTCTCTCCGTCATAACTTTTTGAATATTTAGTTTGTTTTGTTTATTGAATATTATTATACTATGGATTCATTTATTGTGCAATAGAAATATTAAATTTTTTTAAAAATTTTAATATTTTACTTTGAAACCCCTCTCCCATCATATATAATCTATTATGTATATTTAGATCAAAATAATATTTCATAAATTTACTATAAATATATGATATGAGAGGAGTATATATGAGTATATTAACAGTTAAGAATTTAAGTCATGGCTTTGGAGATCGAGCCATTTTTAATAATGTATCCTTTAGACTTTTAAATGGAGAGCATATTGGACTCATTGGAGCCAATGGAGAAGGAAAATCTACTTTTATGAATATTGTCACTGGAAAATTAGAGCCTGACGAAGGACAAATCGAATGGGCAAAAAGAGTTCGAGTAGGTTATCTTGATCAACATACAGTCCTTGAAAAAGGTCTTAGCATCCGTGATGCATTAAAAAATGCGTTTTCGTATTTATTTGACCTTGAAAAAGAAATGAATGAAATATGTGATAAAATGGGAGATGCTTCCCCTGAAGAATTAGAAAAGCTTCTTATAGATTTAGGTACCCTTCAAGATCTTTTGACTAATAATGATTTTTATATGATTGATTCAAAGGTAGAAGAAATAGCTAAAGGTCTTGGTCTCGATGATGTAGGACTAGAAAAAGATGTTCATGATTTAAGTGGTGGACAAAGAACAAAAGTACTTCTTGCCAAACTTCTTTTAGAAAAACCTGATATTCTTCTTTTGGACGAGCCTACAAACTATTTGGATGAAAAGCATATTGAATGGCTAAAGAGATATCTTCAAGAGTATGAAAATGCTTTTATATTGATTTCTCATGATATTCCTTTTTTAAATAGTGTAATCAATTTAATTTATCATATGGAAAATCAAGAGCTTAATCGTTATGTAGGAGACTATGATAATTTTATGCAAGTTTATGAAGCGAAAAAACAACAACTAGAAGCAGCTTATAAAAAGCAACAACAAGAAATCGCTGAACTAAAAGATTTTGTAGCAAGAAATAAAGCAAGAGTCTCTACTAGAAATATGGCCATGTCTAGACAAAAAAAGCTTGATAAAATGGATGTCATAGAATTAGCAAGAGAAAAACCAAAGCCAGAATTTCATTTTAAAGAATCCAGAACTTCTGGAAAACTTATATTCGAAACCAAAGATTTAATCATAGGATATGATGAACCTCTTTCCAAACCATTAAACCTTCGTATGGAACGAAAACAAAAAATTGCACTAGTAGGAGCGAATGGTCTTGGAAAAACTACTTTATTAAAAAGTATACTAGGACAAATCAATCCTATCTCTGGATCTGTTGAGCTTGGTGATTATCTTCACATAGGATATTTTGAACAAGAAATCAAAGAAGCAAACTATAAGACATGTATTGAAGAAGTATGGCAAGACTTTCCTTCCTTTACTCAATATGAAGTTCGTGCAGCTTTGGCAAAATGTGGATTAACTACAAAGCATATAGAAAGCAAGGTATTAGTATTAAGCGGAGGAGAACAAGCCAAGGTGCGTCTTTGTAAATTAATCAACAAAGAAACAAATTTATTAGTTCTAGATGAACCTACCAACCACTTAGATGTAGATGCCAAGGAAGAATTAAAAAAAGCACTAAAAGAATATAATGGCAGTATTCTTTTGATTTGTCATGAACCTGAATTTTATCAAGATATTGTAACAGAAGTTTGGAATTGCGAAAATTGGACAACTAAACTTAAATAAGACAAAGTCATAAAAAACGTCACCAATTTTCAAATTTGGAAAATATATAGAAACGATCGAAAATAACATTACAAACTCGCTATGCTCAAACAGTGTAATGCTAACCATTTTCTCACTTATTCTATATTTTCATAAATTCTCAATAATTGTTCCTAATTTTTATGACTTTACTAAAATATAGTTTGTCTTCACCCTAAAACAAAGGATATATACATCCTTTGTTTTAGGGTTTAATCATTTATCTATCTTTTTTAAGATAATAAAATATAGGGATTCCAGCTAAAGTGATAATAATCCCAATAAACGAATTCATAGGAGAACTTACAATTGTACTATAAAGAATATAGATCCCACCTAATATTCCTATAAGGGGAACTATTGGATATAGAGGTACTTCATAATTTCTCTCTTCTTTTGAAACTCTTTTTCTTAAAATAAATATGCCTCCTACGCCCATTACAAAGAATATCCATAATACAAAGATTAATAAATCCGTTAGAGTATTAAAAGTCCCTGAAAAAATATATGCTATAGATAGTAAAAACTGAATCATTAATGCATTTGCAGGTGTACCAAAGGATGGATGAAGTCTTTTTAAAAAATTTGAAAAAGGTAAATGATTCCTTTCTCCCATAGCCAAAGGTACTCTAGATCCTGTCATGACATATCCATTCATAGCACCAAATACAGAAACCATAATTCCTATTGTAATAAAAGCTCCCCCACCACTTCCTAAAAGTACACTTGCTACAGCTGATGCAGGTCTTTGTGACATAATAATTTCTAAAGCTGGCATCACATTTAAAATAGCCAAATTTACTAATACATATACTACAATCACAGTTCCTACTCCTAATACAATGGCTCTTGGCAATTCTTTGGATGGATTCTTCAATTCTCCAGCCACATTCGTTACTCCAATCCATCCATCATATGCCCAAAGTGTCCCTAATATGGCAGCTCCAAATCCAGCTCCTTCTATAGAAGTTTGCATAAAATGAATATCATGGGCTTCTCCTTTTATGAGTCCCACTACAATAATAACCAAAATAGGTAATAATTTTCCTACAGTAGATACTGTTTGAATGACTCCTCCATATCTCGTAGAAATAATATTCATCAGTAATAGAAATCCCAATGCACAAGTAGCTAGTATTTTTTGTCCTAAATCACCTAGCGGAATAAAATAAGATGAAAAAGTGGCAAATGCAATAGCAAGAGCTGCTATTGCTGCTGGATAGGCAATGACTGTTTGTACCCACCCTAATAAAAAGCCCCAGATCTCTCCATATAATTCCTCCAAATAAATATAAAGTCCTCCTGTTTTAGGAATAGCTGATGCAATTTCAGCGATTGTCAAAGCTGATGCTAAAGTAATAATTCCTCCTGCTATCCAAGCAAGTATCCCAAGTCCTGGAGATCCAGCATTTTTAAATACAATCCCAGGTTTTAAAAAGATTCCAGATCCAATAATCATCCCTATTACCAAAGAAATTGCTTCTGTAAAAGTAAGAGCTTTTTTCAAATTTTGCTGTGTCATAAATATTCTATCCTTCCTCTTTTGTTTGTCATTATAAAATATATTTTTTTATTATATCATTTTTATTTTTGTTGTATCTAGTATGTTTTCATTACTTTATAAATATTATTTCCACTTCCATTGTTTATAAACGAAAAAAGAGAGCATTCCTCTCTCTTCCTTTATCTACCAATAAATTGTTTTATATAAGAAGTAGGTACAGCTAAATTTAAATTTTGGCCTTCAAAGGCTGCTGTTGTAATTCCTGCCAAATTTCCATACATATCAATTAATGCTCCTCCTGAGCTTCCTGGAGAGATTGGAGCAGTAATTTGAACCATTTTTACATGATCTAACTCTCTAAATCCTGATACAATTCCATCTGAAATGGTATTAAATAATCCTAATGGACTTCCTATGGTTATGATTTTTTGCCCTCTTACCAATTCCTGGTCATTGAGTGGAATAGGGTTTGTTTTTTTATCTACTTTTATAAGGGCTAAATCATAATCTATATGATATTTTACAATATTGTATACTTCATATTCACGAGGATCATTTTCAAAAATTACTCCAAAAGACAATCCCTTATTTACTACATGAAAATTTGTAATAATCCATCCCTCATGATTGATTGCAACACCTGACCCTCTGCTAACAATTTCCTTATTTGGATCATAAACATGAATCATTACAATAGATTCTGCCAGTCTAGCAAGTTCTTCATAACTTTTTTCAACATTTCCTTGTACACTAATTGTATTTTGCTTACGTTCTATATGAACTGGATCTTTCCTATTGCTCTTAGAAGTGATTTTGGATTTTATATTATTTTCTTCAAAGGGTACATTACAATTGTTCATATTCTTATATATAAACAATTTAGAATACTCATCTGCTTTAGGTACAATATGCTTTACATCTTCCTTGGGATTAATATAAAGTACATCACACCCTAATTTCCACAAAAATATCAAAAAATAAAATTCATGTTTTTTAATATCTCCATAAAATATCACTTTAGGAATAGACTTCATGTTTATTCCATTTATGAATAATTTCTTTATATATTCATTCATCCATAATAATAATTTTACCCCAAAATTTTTTCTCATAGTAAGATTACTATGGGGATTATGCTTATCATATAGTTTAAGAACTTCTTGAAAAGCTATTTTCTTCGTCCACTCCAAAGATTCATTCTCTATTGTATAACCCATATGAAAAGAAAATAAATCTGAAGAATTGAAGTATGTATTTTCTAATCTCATATAATCTTCCATAATTTTTTTCATTTTTTCTATTTCATTATTATCTATAATTTTCTTTAACCCATGGATGATTTTAATATAACTTACTGCATTAGATTGAAGCTCCATATCCAATTCTTTTAAATTTTTTATATAAATATCTTCTGTATTCTCCATTCCTATATATCTACTAAAAACTGCTTCTTTATTACTACTTCTTTTATCTTTCAATATACATTTCATATCTTCCAAAGGATTTTTCGTTTCCATCATTGTAAATTTTAATGGTTTTACTGTTACGATCATTATTTTCACCCCCAAAAATTTTATCACGAATTTAGGGACGGTTACAATCGTTTGTTATTTATTTTTTTACATTTCAAAAAAATAACTCCTAGCTTTATTCAAACTAGAAGTTATCTATAAATTTTCCCACAACAAAATACCCCTTTAGTGATACTTATTTACTTTTATGCGCTCTTCATCAATCCTTGTACAAAATTTTTTATTTCATCATTTCTTGTATACATATCTACTCCTATTAAAGATAAATTCGATACTCTTCCTGCAGTAATATTGCCTAGAATTTTACAAATCTCTTTTGCTGTCATATTACAAAAGCACATCATCATAAATGCACTTAATGCCCTCAATGAAGTACTTTTGCTACTATGCTTTAAATATATATATTCCCAGTCTATTTGTAGAAATTGAGCTACATCACTAATAATTTTATTAGGTGTATAATCTCTTATGATTATTTCTCTCTCACTTCTATACTCATAATCTTTTATTTCAAACTCTATATCTAATAGATCTTCTTCATGATTACATCGATCTACTAAATCCAAATATTGTTTCATATTCTTTTTATGATGCAATTGTAATATATTTTCTAAAAAACTTTTATCTAATATTTCATAGTCATTAGTACGTTTTACATATTCTCTTAAACTGGAAAATGGATACTCTTTAACATTACCTTTAAATAAAGGTAGATCCTTAGGATTATTGTGAATATAAGCAGATAACATAATTAAGTACTTTTCACTATCTATAATTTTGCTTTTAAATCGATCTTGAAAAACATGCCCATGTCTTTTATATTTAAAATTATAATATTGAGCATAACAAAAGTTTATACAATGCATAATTTTAGATATATCAGCACCATTTACATCTATCATAAGATGTCCATGATTGTCTAGTAGACAATAGGCATATATTTTAAACTGATATTTATTTTCATATTTTTTTATAAGAGAAAGATATTTTATTTTATCACTATTTTCTTTAAATAAATCAATTTCACTAATACTTCGAATCATTACATGATATATAGAATCTATACTTTTTATTCTAGCTACTCTTGGCATAAAAACCTACTCCCTCTCTTTATGATTAAAAGTAGTTTATGTATTTTCATCATTATTTATGTATTTTTGTAACCGTCCCTTAATTGGGATTTGTATTTCTGAAATGTATTCTTCTTCCGAGTCTGAAAAGTCATAGTCTACAATATTTTTTTCAATAGAATCCCCTATGATTTCATATCCGTTTTGTTCGATCCATTGGATAAGAACTTTATAGTACTCTTCTATTTTTGTGTAAGGTCCTAAAAATACAATACATGCATAATCGTTTTCTGGAATATATTCTAATTGTTCATAAAAAAAATCTTCTCCAGATAAAACTTCCACGAAATATCTAAATTTACTCACCTTTCCTTTTAATATATCTGTCTTAAATACAGAAGTATATACCTGTCCTTCAATGAGCCAAGAACTATTTTTCATATATCTTCCATTTATTTTCAGTGCTTGTTTTATCTGATCATGATTTTCCCCATTATATGTATCCAAAAAAATTCCTTTCCTTTCAGCTATTCTCTCTATTCTTATTTGATTAATATCCTCTCCAATACTATTAAAAAGTTCTATTTTGTTATGAATTTTCTTTTTTAAATTAATAAACTGATTTATTTTTTCATCAATTTCTTCTTCCTTGTCTTTTAATAATTTTAATAAATTGTCTATATTTTTATGATTCATATATTTTTTAATATCTTCTAAAGAAATATCTAATTGTTTCAAAAAAAGTATTCGACTCAACTTAAAAAAATTTCTAATGCTATAATATCTATATCCATTTTTTTGATCATAGTCTGGTTTTAAAAGACCAATTTTATCATAATACCGTAATGTATCTGTACTAATATTAAAAAGGCTTGATAATTCTCCAATTAAAAACTTATCTTTCATAATTATCACCTTCCTTCTATAATAATTTTATTGTACCATGATTTTAAAATTGACAAACAACAAAAGGCCATCTCATAGATGTCCTTTTGTTATTTATATTTATATATATTTAAATATCCAATCTATCAAATCTATTGTTAAATCAGCAGTTATATCATTTCTATCTAATAAAGTATTAAGTTCCACAATATCCATAGATTTTATAAGCTTCGTTTGAGCAAGCATTTTTAAAATAGTCTTTGTATTTTCAATATTGATCCCATTAGATACAGGAGTTCCTGTTCCTGGAACAAGTGGAGAGTCTATAAAATCTATGTCAAAGCTTACATGAATGGTATCAATATTTTTTTTCTGAATTTGTTTTATAATTTCATCGGTTACACTTTCTATCCCTCTTTTATGAATAATTTCAGATGAATAAACATTTAAGTTTCTTTCCTGTATGATGATCCTTTCTCCATCATCCAAATCCCTCGCTCCTACAATAAAAACATTGTCAGAAGGTATTTTGGGGCCTTTAAAATATAGATTTACTAAGTCTGGATGTCCTATTCCCATGGCATGAGAAAGGGGCATTCCATGTACATTACCGCTTTGGGTAGTCTCAATAGTGTTAATATCTCCATGGGCATCTATCCATATGACTGCAAAATTTTTATTTGCTCGACTTACACCTGAAATACTACCTAATCCTATAGAATGATCTCCCCCAATGACAAGTGGGAAACTGCCTCCCTTAATAGAACAATATACCATATGTGCAAGATTAGTATTTACACAAATAATAGAATCAAAATATTTCATTTTGGGATGAGAATAAAATTTATTATACTCTTTTGTATGAGGTATAATCATATTTCCCATATCATAAACTGTATGATTATGCTTACGAATCACTTGAATGATATTTTTTTCTCTTAATTTCTGAGGTGCATATTCAGGTCCTTTTTTATCAGAACCATAAAAAATGGGAACACCGATCAAGTTCACATCCATTAGAGATTCCTCCTTTTATTCTAATATTGTTATAATTCTCTCTATCTATACTAATCATTTGTATATTTTTTTAGTGTATTTAATTTTATTATAAAGGTTGGAGCAACTCTAATGTCAATATATTTTTTAATTTTTCTTTATTTTCTTATTATTCCAATTATTAAATTTAAAAATATAATAGCTCTCTTTTTTCAAAGAGAGCTGTCTTATTATTTCATAGATTCTGCAATTTTTATCAATTCATCTTTTGTAATTTCTCCTCTTCCTGATAGTCTATAAAGAACATTGTTCATTTCCCAATCTATATATCGATCATCAGATATTACCGCATCTACTCCATTCATTTTTACTTTTTCAATTTTTCCATCTGTTCCTGTTTCATATGCTGTCTCTTCATCAGCAAATCTTTGTTGCATAGAAATATATTTTCCTGTTTTTTTATTAGTGAAATACAAATCAATATATTTTTTACTTACATTACCTTTTTCATCTTTATAAAATTCACCTTTATCTAATTCATATCCTTTTGGTAGATAGGTAGGAAGAAGAACGTTAAAACAAGTATATTTATTAAACTCATTAGGATCTTTAATCACTAGATTGTATGATTCATCTTCTTGATTCATTTTCTCTTGTTGGGATGCAGTTATAATCTCCCCATTACCAATACCAACAATTTCTTCTCCATCAGCTGTATAGTATTTTTGATTTTTTTCTTTATTTAGCTCCTTGATCTCTTTTCCATCCTTATCAAAAATCTTTCCTTTTAGATCATCTGGCATAGGAAGTGTATCTGTTTGGGAGGACTCTGTTTGCGTAACTGTAATATGTCCTAAAGATACCTTTTGAACAATTTTTTCTACTAAATCTTGTGCAAATGATGATTGCATAATAGAAACTCCCATAATACATACCACTGCAAAAGATGCAACCAAAGTAGCAGGACGTCTAAATTTATTTGATTTTTTCATAATGATCTCTCCTCGTATAATATATTTAAATTTAAAAATTTTCATCTATCGACTTGGATATTGAGTCCTATTCCTAGATAATAGAAGTATGGAATAAGGATCTATCTGGATTAAGGCTGTTCTCTCCTGCAGCAAGACTGCATTTAAAGACTGTCTCCCAGCCAACAGGTGTACTGCAAACTCACAAGCTGTATCTCTTGCCTATCATACCGAATGTTAGTAGCTTCGGGCAGCTTATGATTGACAAGTATTGAATACTCATACGCGAGGTTGTTGCCATCCGGTTGGTAACTAGGGATAGGTTTCAGTATCCAAGCCGTTCCAAATTCATAGAAAGGAGGTCCTATCCATGAAATTATTTGTTGGTATTGATGTTAGTTCTGAAAAACTTGATACTTGTTTTCTCACCAGTGAAGATCAAATTTTACTAGAAGTTTCTCTACCCAATAATGTTGTTGGTGCTAGTAAAATCAAAGAACATATTAGCCATTTCACTGATCTAATTCGGTATGATCGTATTATAATCGGTATGGAAGCAACTTCTATTTACAGCTTTCATCCTTCAACTTTCCTATCAGAAGACTCTGAGCTTAAGTCTTTAGGAGTCGAAGTTGTTGTTATGAATCCTAAGGCTATACATCGGTTTAAAGGCCTATTTGAAGAAGATAAAACCGATAAAATAGATGCTTATCGTATTGCTGACTTTCTTCGCTTTGATCGTTTCAATACTTCCTTGATTAAAGAAGAACAATATATGGCTTTACAAAGATTAACTAGATCACGTTACCAGCTCATTGGTCAATTGACTGAAATGAAGCAACATTTTTTAGAAAATATTTATTACAAGTGTAATACCCTCACTAAAGAAATTGATACATCTGTCTTTGGTACAACCATGATGGACTTAGTAACCGACTCTATGACTCTTGAAGACATCGCCAATATGTCTTTAGAGGATTTGGCTGCTATTTTACAAGAAAAAGGCCGTGGTCGATTTAGCAATCCTGAAAAGCTTGCGAAATCACTTTCAAAAGCCATTAGAGACTCTTATCGACTAGGAAAAGTCATGCAGAATTCAGTCGATGTTATTTTGGCTTCATATGCTATGATGATTAAAACCATAAAAAAACAGATCAAAGAACTTGATAAAGCAATTCAGCAATTATTTGAAATTTTACCTGAATCCAAATCATTGCTTAGCATTCCAGGCATTGGACCTGTTTATGCTGCTGGCATAATAGCCGAAATTGGTCAAATTCAACGCTTCGAAAATGAATCCAAAATTGCCAAATATGCAGGTCTTTACTGGAAGCGAAAACAATCTGGTAATTTTGAATCTGAAAGAACTACAATGACTAAAACGGGAAATCATTACCTTCGCTATTACTTGATTGAAGCTGCCAATTCACTTATGCGTAATGAACCTGTTTATAGAGAATACTATCTCAAGAAATATCATGAAGTTCCTAAGCATCAACATAAAAGAGCTCTCGTCCTTACTGCAAGAAAATTTGTGCGCATGGTGGATGTGCTGCTACGCAATCACCAACTTTATGCACCAGAAAGGAGTGTATAATATCGAATAATCTTCGATGCGCAATCTTTTCGTTTTAATCCTAATTTACCTTAGGTTTATTAAGTGCTGACTTTTTTAGAAAATATTATTGTAAGTTTAATCAAAACCTATCTTTTTCTATCTTGACTTATTACCACAAGTCTTTATTTTTATTCATATTTTCTATAGTCTTATGAAATACAGCCTCTTTATTACTATTTTTACTAAAATCTTTATCTAATATCTTTCCTAATTCTAATAGGTCATTATATTCTTGTGATTGGAATGAATGGATCGTTTCTATCCCATTTAAATAATTATCTATATCTTGCGAGAATCTATCTTCAATACTTTTTTTATTCATACGGATTCCTCCCTCTTTATTTCTTTTTTTAGTTTTTTCATTGTACGATAAAGAATAATTCCCACATTATTTTCAGTAATATCCAATATATTTGCAATTTCTTTGTTTTTTAAATTCCCACCAAATTTTAATGCTACAATATTTCTCTCCCTTGGGCTTAATAGATTCAAAATCTTAAACAGCTCATCATTTGTCTCTTCTATTAATACCATCCTTTCTGGAGTCTTCTCCCCAGATATTAATTCTTTGATCCCATCTAGAGAAAAGAGTTTTCGTTTTTTTATGCTTCTAAAGTAGTCATTGATCACATTTTTAGCTATGGCAAACAACCATACCTCAAATGGAGATTCACTTTGAGAATATGTATTTATTTTAAGCATTACTTTTTCAAATACCTGACTTGTTAAATCTTCTGTTGTATGAGGGCAATGTACTCGATAATATATATAGTTATATACTCTTTTATAATAAGCTTCAAAAATATCAGCTAATTCTTTTTCTTTGTAAACATTCTTTTGGTCCTCTAAGCAGTGCACTACAGATACCTGCTGCATCTTTTATCAACCTCCTTTTCTGGCCTATTTCACTTAGCTAAGTAATTTCATATGTTAATACGTAAATTTTTTCATTTCATTACATCTATTTTAAATATTTTTTTATCTTATGAATAGATTTCAATTCAATTATGCTCTATACCTATTGAATATAGCCACTTGCTTTATTTAAAAATTTCTATTTTACTTTTTTATTATTATTTATTTTACTAGATATGCATTTCCTTCTTATTCATAAACTCTTTTATATTTTTTCAGTTCTAAATACAAAAAACTTCTAGCTTTACTTAAACTAGAAGTTCTTATATTTGGAAGACATATATCTTTGTAACTGTCCCCAGTATTTATATATCTTTGTAACTGTCCCCAGTATTTATTGATGCAATTGAACCTTAATAATTTCTTCTACCAATCTTTCTTTTTTATAAGGCTTTACAATATAGCTTTTCGCTCCTGCTTGTATAGCCTGCATCACAGACGTCTCTTGTCCTATTGCAGAACATACTATAATCTTTGCATCTGGATCAATCTTTTTAATTTCTTTTATAGCAGTTACCCCATCCATATTGGGCATAGTCACATCCATTAGTACTACACTAGGTTTTAATTGTTGGTATTTTTTTATAGCCTCTAATCCATCCTTTGCTTCTCCTACTACTTCTAAATGATTTTGCTTTAATATTTTTGCTATATCTGCTCTTACAAACAACGCATCATCTACAATTAAGATTCCCATATTACTCCTCCTCTATTGATTAAAATTTTTGCTTACAGAGGATATATCCATAATGTATGCAAGCGTACCATCTCCTAATATGCTTACACCAGAAATATCCTGAAGATTTCCTAATAATTGATTTTCTCCTACGAAATCACTGATAGACTTAATGACAATTTGTTGTTCTTTTACAATCCTATTGACTACAAACCCAAACTTTCTTTCTGCTACAGCTACGATAATAATGGATACTTTATGGGTAGGAATTTGATTTTCTATTTGAAAATATTTTTCGAGACATATAAGAGGAATGGCTTCTTCTCTCCAGTGAAAAATTTCTATTCCACCTACTTTGTGAATTCTTTCATCTGTATGAACATTTTTTACTCTCAAAATTTCTATAATGTTATAAACTGGAAGAGCAAAAGTATATTCTTGCTCTTTTATAATCAATGCTTGACTGATGGCTAATGTTAATGGAAGTTTAATAATAAAGCTAGTACCTTGTCCTTTATTTGTTTGAATATCAATCATTCCATGCAACTTTCTAATGTTTGACTTTACTACGTCTAATCCTACTCCTCTTCCAGATATGTCACTTACCTTCGCTGCCGTAGAAAAACCTGGCTCAAATATGTAATATAGTATCTCTTTATCAGATAAATTATTTAATTTATCTTCTGTAGCAAGTCCTTTCTCTAATACTTTTCTTTTTATTTTATTTACATCCAATCCACAACCATCATCAGATAAAGTAATGATTACGTATCTTTCTTCACTTTTAGCACTTAATTTTAGGTTTCCTGTTGCTTTTTTTCTTTGGTTGAATCTTTCTTCCTTTTCTTCAATTCCATGGTCAATCGCATTTCTTAAAAGATGGGTAATAGGATCTACTAGTTCTTCTATAATGCCTCTATCAATTTCTGTCTCACTACCCTCAATAATAAAATCAACCTCTTTATTGCATTTTAAGGATAAATCTCTTACCATCCTTGGAAAACGTTTGAAAATATTTTCTAAAGGAAGCATTCTAGTACCCATGACTGTCTCTTGTAGCTGCGTTCCAACTAAATTGATGTGAGATAAAGTATTGAGTAATTTATGGATATGTATATCATTTTTATAAGCTTTTTTTAAATGAAATGAAATTTGATTTAAATTTTCCTTATCTGTAATAAACTCTCCTACTAAATTTAATATTTTGTCTATCTTACTAATATCTACTCTTATAGTAGATTTTTCTTGACTTATATGATTTTCTGAAATTTTTTCAACTTGTTTTTCTTTGTTACATGCACTTTTTTGTACTTTTGTTATAAACACATTTTTCAATTGAGAAACAAATTGAATTTGCTCATAGATTTTTTCATCTTCTTCCTCTGTATCAAACATCATAACAAAAGTATCTCCAAAATCTTCATCAGCTACTTGAATAAAATCAGGAGGAATGGTTCTATGGATTGTTCCTATCTGAGACAATGAGTCATGAATTTGAAAAGCTTTGATACATTTCATCTCTACATCTTCATCAAATACAATCTCTATTTCATGAGTTCTTGGTAGTTCTTTGTCTGCATGATGTTCTTCTTTGCACTCTTTATCCATTTTATTTTGTTTTAAGATGTGATTGATTTGCTCTAAAATATCTTCTATATGAGTATTACAGCTCGTTCCTTCACAAATACTTGTATACATTTCTTTGAATAAATCTACTGCATAAAATGATACATTCATGATAGAAAGATCTATATGTATTTCTTTTTCTCTTATTTTAGAAAGCAAACTTTCAAGGGCATGAGCTAATGAAGACATTTTTTCAAATCCCATAATTGCAGATGACCCTTTGATAGAATGAACCATTCTAAAAATACAATGAATGGATTCTTCATTTTCCGGTCCATTTTCAAGATTCAATAATTCTTCTTCTATTTTTTCTATTTGTTCTTTCGTTTCTTCTAAAAATAAACAAAGATCCTCCATATCAAATCGATCTGTACTCATGCTCATTCTCCTTTATATCATCCATCCTCTTATACATGAAATATTTTTTCAATATCTATATAAAAAAGCATTCTTTTTTCTTTTTTTATTACCCCGGCAATATAATCATAATGAATATTCATTTCATCTAAAGAAGAGTTTATGCAAGATGGATCAAATTCTTCTACACAAGATACTCCATCTACTAACAATCCTACATTCTGCCCATTACTATTTATCACAATAATTCTGGATTTTTTAGTGATTTCATAACCATTTAGTCCTAATTTTCTCCTTATATTTACAACAGGCACTAATACGCCTCTTAAATTGATCATTCCCTCTATGTAGTATGGGGCCTTAGGAATTTTATGAATAGCTATGTCTTTTAATCTATTGATTTCCTTTACTTTTGATATGTCTATTGCATATTCTTCATCTTCTAAAACAAAAATTACAAATTGATTTTGATTCATTTCAAAATCCTCCCATATCTATATTTGGGATATTTTAAATTTTGATGTAATATTTGATAAGGTTACTGCCTGATCTTCAAGATTTTGAGCTGTTGCAGCCATTTCTTCGCTACTTGCAGATACCTCATTTGTCATATGGCTGATGCTTTCTGCTGTAGCTAAAAGTTCTTCACTTGCAGCTGATTGTTCTTCGGCTGCACTTGCTACTCCTTGAGATAGCTCACTTACTTTTTCTATAGATAAGATCACCTCATCAATTGCCGTTACTTGCTCTTCTACAGCAGCTGATACCTGAACAGAAAGATCATTCACCTTTTGTATAGCTTCCATAATAGATTGACTTGCTTGACTTTGCTCCTCTGTTGATAGTGCAATTTCATTAATTAGACCTGTGGTATTGTTAATAGATTCAAATATTTGATCTAATGAATTTCCAGTATTTTTTACTAAAGTGACACCATTTTCTACCTGCTTTGCACCATTATTTGTTTTATGAATAGCATCTTGAACTTCTTCTTGAATCTTTTTTACTAATTTTGTAATATCTTTTGTAGCTTCTCCGCTTTTTTCCGCTAAACTTCCTATGGCTCCTGCTACTACTGCAAATCCTTTTCCATGTTCTCCTGCTCTTGCTGCTTCAATAGATGCATTTAATGATAAAAGATTCGTTTGTTCTGCAATATCATCAATAACCTCTACAATATCTCCAATCTCAATAGCAGCTTTTCCCAACCCTGTGATGACATGTGTAATATTTTCCATTACTTTATTAATATTATCCATTTCCTTTATCGTATGATCTATAGCTTCTTTTCCTTGTGTCCCTACTTCTACTGTTTTTTCTGCTACTTTATTTGCATTTTGAGAATTACTTGCAATGAGTGCAATAGATGCATTCATTTGTCCCAATGCTCCTGTTACTTCTACAATTTCTTCTGCTGTCTCTTCTATATTTTTTGCTACATCACTTGCGGCTTTTCCTAATTCTTCTATAGAACTGTTGACCACATGAATATTGCCAGACATATCACTTACATTAGATGCCACATCTCCTATAGATCGACTCATCTCATTCATAGCTGTTGTTAATTCTTCTATAGAAGTAGCTTGATCCTGTGTTGAAGAAGCGATTTCCTCTGCCGCACTACTTGTCTCTTGTGAAGCATTTGTCAACTGACTGGTTACATCTAAAATTTTGATCATAGAATGTTTTTGTCCGTCTATCATTTGATTGAAGCTCTTTGCCAATACTCCAATTTCATCTTTAGATTTAACATGTGCATAAACTGTAAGATCTCCATTGGCTGCTTGCTCCATTAATTGCATTAAATGCTTGATTCCATCACTCATCTGCTTAGAAATGAAAAAAGCAAATACAGCACCTATTAAAATAGCCATGATAATGATCTTTAACGTACTATTTCTTATACCTATTACAGGTTTCATATACTCAGACACAGGTATGTTAATTGCCAAAGACCACTTTCCTACTGGTTCATATATATTTAATTTTTCTACTCCTTCATATTCATAAGTACCAAATCCAGATTCGCCACTGACCATCTTTTGTGCAATCTCTTTTAAGGAGCTACTTTCTGAATTTAAAAGGTTTTCCTGAAGAATCTTTTCTTTTTGTGGATGATATAAAACAACTCCTTCTTTGTCTATCAAATAAGCATATCCAGTTTCTCCTGCTTGTACTTCTTTGATTACATTTATTATATTAGAAAATGGAATTGTCATCCCTATAGCTCCAACAATATTTCCTCTACTACTTTTTAATGGCATACTATAGCTAATAATTTCCTCATTCGAATTTTTAGATACAATCACTTCACTCCAAAAACAATTTCCTTTCATTGCTTCTTTAAAATATTCTCTATCTGACAAATCTAATCCAATTTCTGCATTTTTACTAATATCTAATATAACTTTTCCATTGTTATCTATAATGCAAATACCATCTGATATATCTTCTATAGTTTTTCCAAAATCTTTCACTAAAATCTCTGCTTCTCTAGCTGTATTCTCACTTATCATTCCTTGTTCTAATTCATCTGCATATTGAACAATAGAAGGAATTCCTCTTAAAATACTTCCAATCTTTTCAACTTGCTCTGTCTGAAAATTTATTTTTTCCTTCGTTCCACGAAGCCTAGCATCCAAGGTACTTTTTGTTCCTTCATTGATTGCATACTTTGAATTATTATACGAATAATATCCTAGGGTTGAAAGAGGTAAAACAATAAGTATAAGTGCAAATATCATTAGTTTAGACATAATATTAAGCTGTTTTTTCCATTTCACTTTTACCCTCTCCTCATAATTTTTATATTTTTATTACTGTGCAACCAATTCTGTTCCTTCTAATAGTGTTAGCTACATACATTCTATTGTATTTTTTTATCATCTCCTATTTAGTAAAATAAACCTCCATTCTTTTAATTTTCTATAAATGCATCTTTAAAGGTTATTATACAATATTATACAATATTGAGACATTTCAGTCAATATTCTGCCTTTTTCTCCATTTCTCTAAATAAAACCCCTTAAATCTTATTTTTATTAAGGGGTTTCTAAACTTATAAAGTATTTATGCTCCATTTATTTTTTATTGTTTATACTATCTAGTTATATATAACTAATCTACTTTAAATTTATCTGTCCTCTCTTTTAATTTCAATGCAACATTCTTTAACTCTTCTGCACTTGCTCCAATTTCTTCAAATGCACTTGCTTGGTTTTCTATTACTGCATTAATCTGCTGTACAGCACTTGCATTATCTTGTGTAGAAGCTGATATTTCATCCATTGCTTTTGTCATCTCTTCAGCAGATTGTGATTGTTGATTGGCTGAAGAAGAAATTGTCTTCATTTTTCCATTAATATCTTTTATAGAATTTAATATATTTTGAAAATGTGTTTGTATGATATTTGATTTTTCAACGCTAACTCCTACTAATGCTTGTCCTTGTGAAATAGCTTGACTGGCATGATCTGCCTTGATTTGAATTTCATCTATTAATACAGTTATACTAGAAGCTGATTCTGTACTTTCTTCTGCTAATTTTCTAACCTCATCTGCTACTACTGCAAATCCTCTTCCATGTTCTCCTGCTCTTGCTGCTTCTATTGCTGCATTTAATGCAAGAAGATTTGTCTGCTGTGAAATGTTTGTTATCATTGAAACAATTTCTCCTATTTGATCTGATGAATCCTTCAGCTCACCTATTACTTTGTATACCTCTTTTGTTGCTTCATTAACTTTATGATTGGCATCTACTACCTCTTTAACATTGTTTGCTCCTTGATTTGCAAATTCTAAAGTATCATTACTCTTATCAAATGCATCCTTTGCCTGCCGTGAAACAACTTCTATACTGCTTGCTAACTCTTCAATACTAGCGGTTGTCTCCTCTACTACACTTGCATTATTCTGTGCCCCATCGGATACATTCGATATGCCTCCTGCTATTTGTTCTATTCCTTGATTTACTTGATCTATACTTAAAGCAATTTGACTAGATGATTCTGCTAGATGATCTGCATTATATTTTGCTTGTCCTACTAAATCTTGAATTTTATCTACAAATAGATTAAACCACTCCGTAAGCTCACCTATCTCATCTTTAGAATGAATATTTAATCTCTTGGTTAGATCTCCTTCTCCTTGTGCAATATTCTTGAGCATATCTATGGTTTTATGTATAGGTTTTTTAATTGTATTAGATATTACCATGCCAAGGAAAATCGCTAAAAACATACCTATGATGATCACTATGATTACAATTTTATTAGCTTTTTCATATTCCATTTTACCCTGGATATTTGCTTCATTTGCTACGTTTATATTGACATTGATAATTTTACTTAGCGTACTTTCTGCTTTTAGAAATAACTCTCTACTTTTCATGTAAGCTTCATACACTTGTTCATCATTTTTTTGTATCCTTACATCATTAAGAGGTACTCCTGATGCAATGAGTTCATCTTTTTGCCTAGATAAATCTATAATCAGCTTATCCTGTGTCTTCCACTTATTCCACTGTGGTACAAATTCTTCCCAAAGATCTTTTTCTTCTTTTGTCTGTGGAAGAGGCTCATAAGTTTTTCGAGCTTTTTCAGCCCTTTGAAAAGCTTTCTCAATATAAGTATATTGTGCTTGTCTTATCTCCTTGTCCATCATGTCTTTATTGATTAATCCTCTCTCTCCTACAACTACAGCTGTTTGAGCTTCATTCATAATTAATAAAGCTTCTACACTAGGAAGTCTCACATCTGCAATCTCATATTGATCTTGCATGATATTTTTCATTGAATAATACCCTGTCAATCCTATAACTCCTGTAAGCAAAGAAACAATTATAAATCCCATTAAAATTTTGGTTCTAATTTTCATTTGGCCCCTCCAATTCATTTTTTTCCCTCCATTGAAATATTTTATTTTCTATTCGACATTTTTCTTCTTTTTTCCTCTTTTTTCTTTTTCCGAAATATTTTTTAGAAAACCAACATTTAATTTATCTAAATAAAAACTTATCATTATTAAAATCATTTACATTTACACAAAAAAAATGATTCTATACAAGAATCATTGAGCTTGTAGACAAAGTCATAAAAAACGTCACTCATTTTCAAATTTGGAAAATATAAAGAAACGCTCGAAAATAGCATTACAAACTCGCTATGCTCAAACAGTGTAATGCTAATCATTTTCTTACTTATTCTATATTTTCACAAATTCTCAATAAATGTTCCTTATTTTTATGACTTTGCTAAACAATACTTTGCCAACAGTCTGAATGGTTCTATACAAGAATCATTTTTTTGATATACTACATTATAATTTGAAAAGTAGTTCCATACCCTATTTTACTTTGTACAGATAAATTGCCTCCATGAATCGTTATAATATCTTTTGCTATGGCCATTCCTAGTCCTGAACCTTCATGATCTTTGCTTGTATTTGTTCCTCTATAGTATCTAGTAAATATATGTTTGATATCTTCCTCTTTTATTCCTTTTCCATCATCTTCAATAAAGATCATCAGTTTATCTTTTCCTTTTTTTATTCTTACTGTAATATTTACCTTTCGATCATTATGGACAATAGCATTAGATATGATATTATGAATCACTCTTTTAAATAGAACAGGATCTATCCTTTTTTGTATTTCTTCTAAATCACTTATAAAATCTATATTTGTATCCCTGTTTTCAGATGTATTTAAAAAATCAATTACAATTTCTCTCAGAAAAGATACTAAATTGCAATCCTCAAGCCTAGGAGATATTTTTTTATTTTTTAATCTAGTACTTAAATTTAAATCATCTACCAATTCTTTAATATAGATGGCTTTTTTCTCTATAATCTGTGCATATTCTTTCACTTCTTCATTAGTAAAATCATATCCACTATCAAGAAGCTCTGCATACCCTCGAATAGATGACAGAGGTGTTTTAATATCATGAGAAATATTGGATAGCCATTCTTCTCTCATAAGATCCAATTCTTTTCTTTCCTGCTCGCTTTCTTCTAACAAATCACCCAAATGATTCATATTCGAATAAACTTCTTTATATAAACCCCTTTCTTCATAGTTTATTCTATAGTTCCCACTACCTAAATACTCAATACCTTGGATAATTTTTTTGACAGGCTCTGTAAGTTTACTGCTAAAATATAGTCCGAATAATAGTGCCAATAGAATATCTATTCCGATGATTAACATCAATCCATTTTTAAAAATAAAACCTGCATAATCTTTGTTATATATAAAAACTTGTTTATCTATCATTTCATAAGGAAACCCAATTAAATAACTATATCTATATCCATCTATAGACTTTTCTCCTACTAAAACAGTCGATGGTTTTGCATATTTATAATAGTGAATCAAATCCATAGGGTTATATTTTATAGGTACTGTTTTTTCCTTTTGATACTGATACACTTCTTTTCCATTTTCATCCAGTATCTGTATCCATGCATGATTTTTCATGAGAGATTTTTTTGCATCTTCTGTAATATCAATTTTTTCTTGATCTTTATAAATATTTCGTTGAAAGTTCCTAACATACCCTTCTGGCCTAAAATACACTCCATCCTTCATGGAATGAGATAGATCATCTGTATTTTTATGAGCGATTAAAAAAAATATGGCTGTAATATTCATAATTAAAACCAATACAACGATTAACACAATACTGATAACAAAGCTAAAGGTAAGCTTCCATTTCATAATGATCAATCCTTTATCAAAAGTTTGTATCCTAAACCTTTTACAGTTACCAAATACTCAGGTTTGGATGGATCTCTTTCAATCTTTTCTCTAATTTTTCTGATATGTACCATAATGGTATTGTCATATCCTATATAATCCTCTCCCCAAACTTCATTACATAATTTTTCTTTACTCATAATTTGATTTGGATAATTTGCTAGATATTGAAGAAGTTTAAATTCTTTAGGCTTTAACTCTATTTTGTCTTCTCCTTTAGAAAGTTCTGCTCTTTTAGGGTCCATTCTAAAAGGACCAAATTGTAAAATAGGATCATCTTTTTCCATTTGATAAGTACTTCTTCTTAGATGGGCTTTGACTCTATAAGCCAATTCTTTAGGACTAAATGGTTTTGTAATATAATCATCCCCTCCAATGGCAAAGCCTAATATCTTATCTAATTCTTCCGATTTAGCAGATATAAACAATATAGGCACTCTGGAAGTGTTTCGAATTTTTTTACATAATTCATACCCTTCTATGTCTGGAAGCATAATATCTAAAATCACAAGATCTGGTTGAATATTTTTAAAAAGCTCTAATCCTCCTTTTCCTGTTTTTTCTGTATACACATGTTTAAATCCCTCTTTTTTTAAAACTGTATGAATTAATTGTAAAAGCTCTTGTTCATCATCTATGACTAAAATCTTTTTATTTAATGTACCGTCCATAAGACACCTCTTCTCTAATTTTTAAATGTGAAAATGCCCTTTTGATCATAGATTAAAGGACATTCTGAAAAGCTTATTTTATTTATTCCTAATTTTTAAATTTTACCATACTTATTTTTGTTTATATATATTATTTAGTTTTTCCTTAGGAATGAATTATATGTCATTTTAGGAAAAATCATCATAATACCTATAAAAATTACAACAGAAATTACAATCATAGACATAGGTGTTTTATATCTTATGAGCTGACAACTCATCATTCCCCACAGGGGTGTAGCTCCTAAATATTTTCCTAACCCACTGTTTCTTACAAATCCCTCTAGTATATAAGGTAGACCCATAATGAGTCCTCCAAATACAAAAGGTATGGCAGATGAATTACTCATAGATGATAAAAACAATCCTATTTGTGCAAAGAAAAAAGAACCTAAAATAATAGTAAAAGTCATAATGAAAACCATTTGAATCATAGTTATATCTGATCCACTATTTTCAAAATACCAAAGACTTTTTAAAGATAAATTCAATCCTAAAAAATTAAATTTTGTAAAAGCAGATAAACACAATGTAAAAAATATTGAAAGATTTAAAATAGAAGCTCCTATACCCGATGCTATTGATTTGGCTGCTATTATTTGTTTCCTTCCGTTTTTTGTTGTTTTTATAAGTCCAGACATATTAGAATTATATTCTAATGTATATGCTCCTGAAAAAATCATAAACATAAGTATTCCCATAAATGGTACCAATCCATATGCTTTACTAAATAAATCTGCATATGTCTCCTCCATAGAAAATGCTCTTATAGAAATAAAACTTAAAAATAATATACTGATCCATACAATTAAAATTCTTTTTTTAAAAAGTATTTTTTTAAGCTCTAGTTTTATAAGTGATCCCATCACTACACCTCCCTTGTATTTTCTAGATCAAAATAAAACATATAAACATCTTCAAATCTTGGTTCTATCCCCTCTACATATGCATATCTAGGCATTTTATCACTTACTACTCTTAGTTCTACATAATCCGAACTACGTTGTATATTTACTACTTTATAAAGACTTTGTATTTCCATCACTTCATTTTCATTAGAAGTTTTTATACAATAAACTTTCCCTTCCATTCCTGAAAGAATTTCTCTATGGTTTCCTTTCATAAGCATAGCTCCATCTTTAATCATAATGGTTTCTTTTGCAATAGATTCTATATCTGAAATAATATGAGTAGACAATATAATGATCTTATCTTTAGAAATTTGAGAAAGAAGATTTCTAAATCTTGCTCTTTCTTGAGGATCTAATCCTGCTGTTGGTTCATCTAAAACTAATATTTTAGGATCATTTAATAAAGCTTGTGCAATCCCTACTCTTCTTTTCATCCCTCCTGAAAATTTATCTACTGCTTTATTTCTCACTTCATATAATCCTACAAGCTCTAACAACTCTTTTATTTTGTTTTTAGATTCTTGTTTACCCATTCCCTTTAAAGCTGCTACATATTGTAAAAACTGTTGAGCTGAAAAATTTTTATACACACCAAATTCTTGAGGCAGATATCCCAAAATATCTCTATACTCTTCATTTAAATTTTTTATATTTTTTCCATTGTATATAATTTCTCCTTCTGATGGATGGATTAAAGTTGTAATTTGTTTCATAAAAGTAGTCTTACCTGCTCCATTCGGTCCTAAAAGTCCATACAAACCATTTTCAAGGGTTACTGTAATATGATCATTTGCATTTTTATTTCCGTAAGTTTTTGTTAAATTTTTTATTTCAAGTGTATTCATCATCATTTTCCCTCCTATTATTTTGTTAAAACTTTTTTAAATGTAAATATACAGCTGCCTATTCCAATCCCTAGCATAGATACTAAAAATATATTACACATATAAACAATCTCTACATTGATTCCTAAAATGTGAACATGTCCCAGATACATTCCTACAAATTGTTCCATATGAAACATAATATCTATATAATTGCTTGTGCTCATAATCATCACCAATGAATAGGGTAAAAATTTCATTACAGTAACTACTTTTCCAGCTCCTATAAATAGTACACTTCCACTGATGGCTGCCAAAGAAGTAGTAGTTGCAAAGGAAAAAAAACTTGCAAATACTGAAATTGTAGTAAAAATTAAAATCATTACACCCATCTTTAAAATCAAATACTCATAGATGGTATAGGGTTCTTTGAGTAACCCTGCAAAATCAATAATTCTAAATGCTTGCAATTGTCCATGAACAGGTGGTCCATATTGAAAAATAGTAATTATAAAAGTAACGCTTATATAAGCTATATATAAAATAATTGGTAAAAATATAGACATTTCTAATTTTGAATATAAAACCTTAAACTTATTTTTTGATGAAAGAATAATGTCATTCATCCCTGAAACCCTTTCATCCGTATAGATGTTTGAAAATATTAAAACCAAAATAATCATCATCACACTATTTATGAAAGGATGCGTGATTCTATGATTAAATACCTTAAAAAAACTTACATCTTGATACTTTGTATTTTCTATAGCTTTTAACTTCTTCTTTGATATGATTTTTAGATTTTGAGAAAAATCATCATCTCCATTGTAGCTAGCCATTTCCTTTATCTGATTCATCTTTTGATCTAACTTCTCTTGTGCAATGATCTCTTTCGATCTAGTATCTTTTATAAGTTCATACTTTTCATTTCTATATATATTTTCTGTTTCTAAGACAGGCTTTAAAAAAACCGATACTCCACAAAGAAATACAAATAATCCTAAAGAGATCCATCCTATTTTAGATTTAAAAAGCTTTTTTATTTCCCAAAAGATCATGACCCAACCTCCTCTACCTTTTCATCATATACACGGATATCAAATAGAACACATAAATATGAGCTGGATAAAATGTGTAAAATAAATATTTCATTCCTTTTCCCTTTTGACTGTTATACAAGTAGAAAAGAGGAGCTGAAAAAACCATCATCCATTGATAATTATTAAAAAATAATCCTTTTATACTCATATCCCCTGTAAACATAAGAAGTATAGATAAAATAGAATAAACAATCACAAGTTTTTTTCTATCTTCTCTTAATAGATACATGACAATACCCAATAGAACAAATACAGGTCCACCTTCTACTATCATAGGTGTTGGGATCATAAATATAAGATGCATCATTCCTGGTACAGTGATATTCATAAACATGATCATTCCTAAAGCTATAGGTAATATAAATAACCCTACCCCTTTGATTATATTTGCCATACTCTTTTCTTTTATAGCTTTTGTCAAGTACTCTACCATAGATAAATAAATAATAATCATCAATAGAGTTGAAAAAATATTATTCATTAAACCAAAAGAATCAGTTCTAGGAAAATATTTAGAAAAAAATAAGTTTCCAAAACTCATGACTAATGATCCTATATAAAGTCTTAACATATATTTTTTTCTATTCTTTGTGCGAACAAATCCTTCTACTGTCATAAATATAAAAATAGGTGCAACAATTCTTCCAACCCAATTAAATGCTACAGGTATATCCCCTCTAAAATTAAAAAATTCATGTATATGATCAAATATCATAAGAATGAGTCCTATCATCTTTAATTGAAATCCTGTAAATCCTTTATCCTTCATAATTTTCCTCCTCTTGATTGATATATTCTCATTATAAAGGACACATCTTAACTCATTATCATCTTAACCTTAAATAAACCTTAAACCTGAGGGACGGTTATCATCTTTTCACTGTCATTCTAAAAATACTTAAAATAAAAAAATAACTCCTTATTTATAAAAAATAGAAGTTATTCTTAACTTTAATCACATTCCTATGTTTTGAATTGTGTTTGTCACATCTGTTTTACTTCTCTGTTCAAAAATTATTTTCCTTTGACTTCCTATCTATAAATTCGTCTGATGTTGTTTAGTACCAATGTAAATATTATACATGAAATCATGATTAAAATTAGGTTTATATTTAACCATGATAGACCATTATATCCAGTAAAATGAAATCTATGATACATACCAATATATCCAATCCATGTGCTTATATTTGCTACTATGCTCATAATCATACCTTTTCTATAAAAAAAGTAAAGAGATACACAATATGTAACAATAAGAGGCGAAAGCCAATTTACAATTAAAATTGACCATAAATTTGTATCCTTTATCATAGAATTTGCCCATGCTAGTATACAAGCAAATAAAATATTGTATCCAATAATTATTATAGTTCTGGCTATTGTAATTTCATATATTGAATATCTACACACAGCTTCTATTTCATTTGTATTATAATAAATCCCTCTATAAAAATAGCAAATACTATATACTGTAACAATCGGTGCTAATAATAAAAGATAATTTGTTTGTTCCTTCACAATTAATAAAAATCCTAAAAGCATTATAAAAATAGAAACAAGCCAAAAATTTTTATCAAGAAGTGATATTTGATGCCTTATATGAAATAACAATTCAGTCATAGATTGAAATATATTTACTTTTTCATTATTATTTTCATTTGCTAGATCATTATCTTCTTCAAAGTCAATATTTTTCATTATGTTATCAAAAAGCTCTTCAGGAGGCTCTATGTTTTTTTGATTTTCAAACAATGCTTCAATTTTTTCAATATCCTCTAAACAAATTTCATTTTTTATGTCAAAGCATTCTATTTCATCAAAAATTTCTTTTGTTCTTTTTTGCCTCATCTACTTCACCTCCTGTTTCTAACTTATTCTTTATATGTTTAATCCCTTGATATAATCTACTTTTTACTGTATTGATATTACTTCCTGTAATTTGTGCAATATCTTCAATAGATAATTCATTACAAAATCGAAGTTTTATTACTTCCTTTTGTCCTTGGTTTAAACCTTCTATAAAATCATTGATATTATTATGAAAAAGAGCATGATCAATAGTATTTTTTTTCTCTTTTATTTTTGTATCTATAGGAACAACTTTCTGCTGCTTTTTATATTGACTTGACCTTGTATAATCAATGATACAATGATATGCAATTTTATAAAGCCATGGCTTAAAAGGATACTCAGAAGAATAAGTATCTCTTCTTTTATAAACCTTGCAGAAAACTTCTTGGCATAAATCTTGAGATGTATAATAATCATTTAACTTTATATATATGTATCTAAAAATATCTTTATAGTAACGCTTTACAATCAGTTCTACTGCTTCTTTTCTTCCATTTTGAACTTGTTTGAATAAATCTTCATCACTTACAACATCCATTCCCCCACCTCTTTTATTCCATTCTTTTATAAATATATAATCCTAAAAAATATATACATATAGTTTGAAAAATCATATTTAGTATTGTTATTTTTATATCATGGACAATTAAGCCGTATATATATTGCTGATAGGCATAATATGTCCCAATAATAATATGTTTTAAATATTCTCCTCCAAAATATAAGATATTGCTTTGAACAATCAATATAATACTCATCATATAAGAAGTAAGGCTATCTTTTGTAACCGTTGAAATAAAATGAAATACTACAATTGCAGACATACATATCAGTCATCCAAAAATAACTTTAAGGATTAAAAATTCCTTTATACTTCTTTCTATTGGAGCAAAACTATATCCCCTTAAAGATTGAATTTGCCCTGATAAATCTGAAAATCCCATTAAAAATCCACTTAATATATATGAAAATAATATATTTACAACAAAAATGATAGTAACTGCTAATGATAACCCCAAAAATTTAGAAAAATATAATTCTCCTCGACTTGCCTTAGATGAAAATTGAAAAGCTGTAATATTTTTTGATTTTTCATAACATACACTATTACAGCAAAATAAAAGAATTAAAAATAAGAATTCCTCATAATTAAAAATACTTTTACTCAACCCTTGAGAAAAATCTTTTTTAAGCGGGGATACTTTATGTGTTGTATAAAATTCTAAATAATGTTTTCTATTTTCAATCTCTCTTTTTAACTCTTTTATATGATCTTTTAAATAATGATGAGAAGTAGGATCTGTTAAAAATTCTTTACTTGCTTCAATTTCTTTTACATATTCCTTTTTATATCCCTCATAAAAGAACTCATATTGAGAAAAATAACTATATTCATAAACAATATGAAATAAAGAAAGAAATAATATTCCTAAAAATGCTATCTTAAAACCTAATGATTTGATAATTTTATAAAATTCAGCTTGAAATAAAATCAACATATTATACCCCTTGATAATAATAAACATAAGCATCTTCTAAGTTAGGCTTGACAGATATTGCATTTACCTCTGGTTTTTCTCCCACTATCCTAATTATCATTTTTTCTTTTTTATTTATGCTACCACTTACCAAATATTTTTCTTTTAATTTTTTTACTTCATTAAAATCCGTTAAAATTTCATATACCCTTCCATTTAATTCTTCTAATGCTTCCTGTGGTGTTATATATGTAATCAATTCTCCATTTTTCATAAACAATATATCTGAAGCAACTGCTTCTACATCAGAAATAATATGTGTAGATAAAATAATAATTTTTTCCTCACTTATTTCAATTAAAAAATCTCTAAATTTTATTCTTTCCTCTATATCTAATCCTACAGTAGGTTCATCTAATATAAGGATCTTAGGATCATTTAAAAAAGCTTGTGCAATCCCTAGTCTCTGTTTCATTCCACCTGAAAGATTTTTAAGTTTTTCTTTTTTCATATCCTCTAGTGAAACCATCTCTAATAATTCTTGTATTCTATCCTTTGATACATGTTCTTTTATTCCTTTTAAAGCTGCAAAATACTTTAAAAATTTTTCTACAGTAAGATGGGGGTATACCCCAAAATCTTGAGGTAAATACCCAATGATACTTCGATAATCCTTTCCCATTTTGAATATATCTTTTCCATTTAAATAAACATTTCCACTTGTTGGATTCATAACTGTAGCTATTATCTTTAAAAGAGTTGTTTTTCCTGCACCGTTTGGGGCTAAAACTGCTGTAATGCCTTCTCTTAATGAAATAGACAAATCATTTAATGCAGTTTTTTTATCATATATTTTTGTTAAATTTTTTATTTCTAATTCCAATCAATCACTTCCCCTTATACATTTTCAAAGTTTGTACATTCTTTAATTGCTGCTTTTCTGACAAAAAAGAATATAAACACTTGAATAGTCCACATAAACAATGTTATAAAACCTACTGCTTTTAATACTTCATTTGGAAAATAAACATCCATCACCTTTAACATTTCTCCTAATAAAAGAATTGTTAAAATACTTCCTAATAGAGTAGGAACAAAATATATAATAGCAGCTTGTTTTGTTACTACAAATCTGATATCCCTTAATTTATATCCTAAGAAAGTAAGATTCTTATATAGAATTTTATCCTGCCACATTGTATTTAAAATTTTAATTCCTACCACCATTACAGCTGAAGAAAATGCAACGATTGATATAAATACCATCAACAATAAATAAATTGCATAGTCTTGAATACTATTATAATAAGCATGATATCTAGTATATGGACTAAAGACCCACCTTTTATTTGCGTATAATTCACTTCCTTTATAATCCTTCATATCATAATGATCATATCCTCCATAACCATTTTCTAATACTCTATCAAATATAGGTGCATCCTTAAAATTACTACACCACTGATAACCACTTTTTTTAGCAACTAACTCATATAAATCTTTACTGAATTTTTCTGTTTTTGTCCAATCATCTGCATTGAACATATATGTTTTTACTACAAATTCATCCTTTTGATTTTCTCTTAAACGATTATAATCATTACTATCTAATACATTTACTTTTCCATTGTGGAATGAATCGTGATTTAATACTCCTCCTATATACACCTTTCCATTATCTACAATAGTCATTTCTTCTCTAGTTGTAGAGTCTAATAATATTCTTTCTATATTTTTCTTATTTTTTTTATCTTTTCTTATGTAAGAAGGATCTACTGAAATAAGTGTAACAAAAGTTCCTGGTTCTAAATCAAAATCTTTTTTTCCTGTAATTTTTCTAACAAACTCTTCTGAAATAAAAGGATTTGAATTCCACTCATTATATTCTGCTATATTATAGCCTAACATAATCTCATTCATTTCTACCAAATCTTTTACTTTTATATCATGTTCCTTTGCTAAGCTTAAAATATCCTCAATCTTTAAATCTCCTTGCTGAAATCCAATAATTACAGCTACGTCAAAAGGATCTATTTTTTCATATTTATTTAATCCATCAATCATACCTATGGCATTAAACCCTAATGCAAAAATAGATATACTCATCAAAATAGTACTTACAAATAATGCTAATGTATATTGCTTTCCCTTTTGCTTGATTAAATTAAAAAATACTATATTTTTATAATAATATTTCTTATTTATATTTTTGATAAAAGTTCCAATAGAAGTAATTTGAATAATAAATAGATATAATCCAATCAATGATAACCCTAAGAAAATAATATGTATTTTCCCTAAGAATCCCTCACTTATTGAAAAAACTCTAAATAAAAATAATCCTACAGGAATCAAAATAAAACCTATTACCCCTAATATATAATGATCTCCTTTTAAATCTTCCACTTCTTCTGTTGATTTTAGTATTTTTATAATATCTGCATTTTTTATATACCTTATTGTTTTAATATGAATAATCATCATTGCAACCATAGAAAATATAAAAGCTATGATTAGCCCTAAAAATCCAATGCTATAATTTGTTTCAGCTGTTGATAAAAACATTGTTATAAAAGACCAACAAAAAAAACTTATTGGAATAGAAAAAAGTAGTCCAGCAAAGGTAGCTAATGGAACAATAAATCTTAACTCCTTCATCACCATCTTTTGAACATTCTTTCTTCTAATTCCTAAAGACATAAATACTCCTATTTCCTTGGATTTATGCTTTAGAAATAGTCCATGGGCATATATGATAAAAATTAAACTTCCAATCATATTCAATCCATACGTTCCTAGTGAAATCATTTGGGTAGAACCGCCATCCATTAATATATCATCAACAGTAGGACTAAACTGAATAATCCCATAAGCAGCAATCATAGACACTGCAAATATAATAGACCCTATCAGTATCAAATACTGTTTTATATTGTTTTTTACAAGTTTTTTTGTAATTTGATTAAGCCTCATATCCATCACCATTAATCTCCTTCATAAAGGTCAATATTTCATTTAAAAATTCTCGTGGAGCCCCTTCTCTTACAAGCTCTTTTATGATTTGACCATCCTTTAGAGCTACTACTCTGTCTGAATAAGATGCAGAAAAAGCATCATGAGTAACCATAAAAACTGTGGCCTCTAAATTTTTTTTTGCATCCATAAAGGCTTCAATCACAGCCGTACTTGATTTAGAATCTAAATTTCCTGTTGGTTCATCTGCTAAAAGAATATATGGTTTATTAGATAAAGCTCTTGCTATGGCAACTCTTTGTTTTTGCCCTCCTGATATTTCACTTGGATACTTATCTTTTATTTCGTCTATTCCAAAAGAACTTAATAACTGTCTTGATTCTTGCTCCATTTTTCTCATATTCTTACCAGCAATAATTTGTGGTAAAAAAATATTTTCTAAGACTGTCAATCCATTCATTAACATAAAATCTTGAAATACAAATCCTAACTTACTTTGTCTTATATCAGAAAGTTTTCTTTCATTTATATTTAAAATATTTTCCCCATCTAATAAAATTTCTCCTGAATCTCCCTTTATAAATCCTGATATACAATTAAGAAGTGTAGTTTTGCCACTTCCTGATGGTCCCATTACAGAAACAAATTCTCCCTTATGGATTCTTAATGATATACCATTTAAAGCTACATATCTTCCATGTTTTGATGTGTATACTTTTGTTAGATTATTAATTTTTAACATAAAAAAATCCTCCTCCTATTTTCATCATCTACTATCTATTACGGAACAAGATAGCTGAAAAGTTTTAAAGGATAAGGAATTTTTTTGTAAACCTATAAACACTGGGTCATTATTTTTTATTTATATACTGTTACTCATTAAAATCTTCGTCTACATAAAACTGTAAAGGCTTAATCTTCCAAATTCCAGAAAACATGATAGCTGGAAAACTCACCATAGCCGTATTATAATAAGTTACATACTCATTATAAGAAAGCTTTGAATTTAAAATAGTATTTTGTGATTCTTCCAATTGAACTAATATATGAGAAATATGTTTATCTGATTTTAAATCTGGATATTTTTCTACCGTTACCTTCAAGTCTGTTAAAGCTCCTATCCCTTCTATATTTCCACTGGTCTTTCTATCTCCTTCTCTAGAAAATGCCACAGACTTTTGAATATCACTCTCATGAGATAAAAACTTTGATATAATTTCTTCTGCTTTAGCAATCAATTGACTTTCACGCTTTTTATATATACTAATATTACTGTATAAAGCAGTTGTTGTTAATTCTAATTTCTTTAAGTAATTAAACTCACTCCCAACTGTATAAATAATCATAGTAATCAATGAAAGTATCAGAGAAATCATCACATAAATATCTGGAATTTCGTCTCCTTCTGTAACCATGCCCAAAATAAAAAAGTAAAAAAACCACCCTAAAATAAGTCCTCCAATAAATGACCATAATTTCTTTGTATACGTTCTCTCTTTAATTTTCTTTGCACTCATGTATGTCTCCTCCTTTTGTCATGATAATGGTATCGGCATCCTCTTAGTATTTTTTTATCCATTGAATAAATATTTCTCCATTGTTTATAGTTCAGATTTATATTCGTTCCTACAACTAAAAAAAATCAAGCTAGGGCATTTATCTCCCTAAGGTTCTAGGTTCTAAACTTCCTAAACTTCTAGGGACGGTTATCATTTTTTCACTGTTATTCTAAAAATATTTAAAATAAACTTCTAGGGACGGTTATCATTTTTTCACTGTTATTCTAAAAATATTTAAAATAAAAAAATAACTCCTTATCGTACTAAAATTAGTATCGGAATACTCCTTGACAAAAGTGTATAGGATCTATATACTTATAGCATGATGATTAAGAATAGTAAAAATAAAACAAAACTTAGCTACACGCTTTTGCGCGTATTCTGGAAAATTTTTGAAATTGACAAAAAAACACGTTGCTATGGGACGGATGAACAGCTCTTTGAAGCAGAAATTCATATGATTAAATCTATCAAAGAAAATGAGGGAATTCATGTAACCGGGCTTGCCAAATTATTAGGGGTGACAAAAGGCGCGGTATCCCAAATTATTATGAAGCTTGAAAAGAAGGGTATGGTTGTCAAAGACACCGATCCCCTCAACCTGTCGAGATTAGTTTTAAAACTGACTCCAAAAGGAGCAATAGCATATATAAACCACGAAAAGATTCATCATCAATTTGATGACCTTGTTCATGAATCTTTGCAAGGTGCTTCTGCGGACAATATAGCTTTCCTTAAGGATTTTCTAAATTCACTTGAAAGGAGAATAGACAATTTTGAAAACAGTAATAAAGAGTAATGTTTTTTCTTACCCATAGTGTATAGTCTATATACACTTATCTATATTCTTTATATATAAATGCGTTTATTTTTTAGCAAAAGTGTATAGTAACTATACTGATTAAAACTATGAAAGGAATTGATTTCAATGAATATGAATGTTCAAAAACTTCAAATGATGCGGGATGAAAAAATCCCGAAGATACTTATTAAGCTAGGTATACCTACAATGATAGGCATGATAGTTTCTGCACTTTACATCGTAGTAGATGCATACTTTGTAGGTGGGCTTGGAACCAGCCAGATGGGTGCCGTGTCTATCGTATTCCCCATTGTTCAGGTTATCGTCGGGCTTGGAATGACCTTTGGAAGCGGGGCTGCATCCTATATTTCCCGTTTGCTCGGTGAAGGGAATGATGAGAAGGCAAACCGGACAGCATCAACAGCGCTATTTTCTAGCCTGTTCGTCGGAGTGGTGTCCATTATCATTTCACTATGCTTCCTTGATAAAATATTAATTACATTGGGCGCCACAGCCACAATCCTTCCCTATGCAAGAGAATACGCCCTTATTTATGTGTCAGGCTCCATTCTGAATATAATGAATGTAACCATGAACAATATGATCACGGCAGAAGGCCGTACACAGCTGACGATGATATCTATGCTAATCGGAGGCATCTTAAATGTGATATTAGACCCAATTTTCATATACCCTTTAGGCTTTGGTATTCGGGGAGCCGCTATTGCAACAGTCATTTCTCAAATGGCAACCACCTACCTTTACTTATGGTTTATTCTTGGCAAAAAAGGTTATCTCCGTTTTTCCATCCGGCTTTTTACTTTTGATGGGACAATTTTGGGTGAGATATTCAAGGTTGGAATACCTATCCTTGTGTTTCAGATTTTAGCCAGCGCGGCAATGGGTCTTTCCAATACGGCAGCTAGCGTGTACGGGGATTCAGCAGTCGCAGCTATTGGCGTAGTGACTAGAATTATGACGCTTGGAACCTATGTGGTTTTTGGTTATATGAAAGGGTTTCAGCCGATAGCCGGTTACAATTATGGAGCAAAAAGATATGACCGTCTGAGTGAAGCCACAAAAGTATCTCTAAAATGGTCTACGATATTCTGTACCATCGTAGCGCTTTTCATGGTTATATTTCCTACTTCCATCATATCGCTTTTTTCAGAGAATGACGTAGAATTGATTGATATTGGCACTAAGGCTCTGCGTGCAAACGGAATTATTTTCCCCTTCTATGGATTTCAAATGGTTTATATGGCACTATTTCTTGCTATGGGGAAAGGAAAGGAAGGCGGACTTCTCAGCATCGGTCGCCAGGGATTATTTTTCATTCCCGTCATTTTGATTTTCCCTCGGTTGTTCCACCTTGAAGGTGTCATCTGGACGCAGCCAGTAGCGGACTTGCTAACAGTTGTCTTGACTGCAGTTTTTGCACTTCAATTACACAAAAAATTAAAGCTGATAAAGCAAGGAGGACACACAAATGAAACTAACTGATATCTGGGGATTCATGCTTAATAAAAGAGCAAAATCAGGTTCTCAGCGAGTACTTGAAAGTCTACAAATCAAAGATGGTGACATGATAGCCGACATTGGATCGGGAGGCGGATATTTTACCTTTGAATTTGCAAAAATGGTGGGGAAAAATGGAAAAGTTTTCGCCGTTGACACAAACACTGCCTTATTGAGATATATTAACAATAAGCTCAAAATACAGAAAATCCAAAATGTCGTAACAATAATAGCAAAGGAGACAGGCTTTGTATTACCAGATGGAACTTGCAATCTCATATTCGTAAGAAATGTATTTCATCACATAAATAATGCCGAAGTTTATTTTAGGAACATTCAAAAGAATCTAAATCCAAATGGAAAAATAGCTATTATTGAATGGCTTCCAAATACAAAGAGGGGCTATCCCATACGCACTGATCACAGTACATCAGAAATTGAGATACGTAAAGTTATGAAGGTAGCAGGATTTCAGCAAATTAGATCATTCGATTTTTTAGACAATCAATCTTTCAATATATTTAAATTAAACTCAACATCGTCAAATAGTTTTTAATCTACCTTATGTATTATTACTACAAGGCTATATATTATTACAAGAAACCGTTATTAATTCTTTATTGTTTTCTTGTAATAAAAAATAACTTCTTATTAAAAATAGAAGTTATTTTTTATTTGAGCTTTTAATTATTTTTATTTGCTTTTTTCATTGTTTATATAGCTTTATAACTATTCCTAAATTTCAACATTAAAATCTTCGTCTACATAAAACTGTACAGGCTTTAACTTCCACATTCCAACAAACATAATCGCTGAAATCTAAGACTCCATTCCCCAAAGTTCACAGCCTTGCACGTTAAACGGGAATAACAAGTCCCAACCAGCCAAAACGTATATACTTTTGAAATGGAATAATAGTCTAAATACGGGTATAGAAAAATCTTCCCTGGTACAGTTACATTAATATCCTTCATAAAATATATACCCATTTCGACTATTGTTCGGACTTTCTAATTTGAAAAATGAATAATCCTTCTAACTCCATATTACAAAGGACGGTTATTGTTTTTTTACTATTGTTTTTGACCTACAAATGAATTAACCCCTAACCTGAATTCAGAAACAATTAAAATTGCTTAACCGTCCCTAATTTCCCTAATTTCCTAATTTCCAATAAAACATTAGATCGTAGTTTGTTCACATGTTATAATATAAATATTTTCTAAATCACTCTCTCATCCATACTCATCTACCGATTACTACATATATAGAAAAGATTTTAACAAAAATAAATAATATAATTATCATTTTAAGGAGGAAAAAATATGAAAAGCAAAGGAAGTATCAAGCGGTATTTATTAATGTTTTTAGTAGGTTTTTTGTTGTTATCCTCTGCAGTCAATACTATATGTACTGCCATTGTAATCAATACCAAAATAAAAAATGTATTAATTACAAAAGCTAAAGAACAAGTATACGAAATAGGAAAACAAGCAGAACAAATACTAGCAAATGAAGAAGATCCAATCCCTATCCTTCAAAAATTTGTGGAAGAAAAAGAAAAACAAGAAAATGTCACTTATGCTATCGTTATTAATACTAATGTAAAAGCCATTGCTCATAGCGATCCACAAAAAATAGGAAAAACTTATAAAGATACATATACCATAGAAGGAGCCACCGAGGGCAAGTCTCAATTTACAAGATGGTATGCAGAAGTACAAAAAATTTGGACATATGATATTATGCAACCTATCTATAAAGATGGGCAACTATATGGTGTAATGGATATAGGAGTCCCTGAAAGTGGAATAAAGGACATTGTAAAAAGTGTTATTATGTACCAAGTGTTCATTTCACTTATAAGTTTTGTAGTAATTGGAATTCTAATGTGGATGATCATTCGTAAAATAACAAATGCAATACAATCTCTTTCAAAGATCGTTTCAAAAACAGCAGATTTGGATTTTACTCATGAAGAAGGACGAAAATTGGATAAACGAAATGATGAAATAGGAAGCATGGCTTTAGCAATTATGGATATGAGAATAAAGTTAAAATCAGTGATTGAAGGAATTATAAACACAAGTCATTCTCTTTCAGATGCATCCACAACACTTTCTCAAATATCAGAAGATAGTGTTCGTTCTACAGATGAAATAACCACAGCTATTGAAGAAATGGCCAAAGCTACAGAAGAACAAGCTTTAGATACAGAAAAAGGCGCTGAGCAAATCAATCAATTGGCTAAAAATATGGATCAAGTCCTAGAAAGTACAAGACAAATTGTAGAGAAAACAAGTAGCATGGATACTTTAAGCTCTACAGGTGTACAAACTGTTCTAAGACTAGAAGAATGGTCTATAAAAAATAAAAAATCATCTGAAAATGTAAGTGTCATTGTCCAAGAAGTTGAAAAAACATCATCTGATATATCTAGTATTGTAAATACAATAACAGAAATTGCAAGTCAGACGAATCTTTTATCATTAAATGCTTCTATAGAATCGGCAAGAGCAGGAGAAGCAGGCAAGGGATTTGCCGTAGTTGCTGATGAAATTAGAAAACTTTCAGAACAAACCTCTAGAGCTACAGAAGATATAAAGGAAAAAATTCAAGGGATTCAAGAAATTTCACACAACGCAGTAACTGAAATTATGGATGGTTTAGAAATTGTAGTAAAAAATTCCGAGGTTACCCAAGAAACAAAAACTATATTTGAAAATATAAAATCAGAATTAGATCAAACCATATTAGTAGCAAAAGAAGTAACTCAACTATATGATCAAATGAATGAAAAAAAAGAAGAAATTGTTGGAGTAATAGAAAATATATCTGCGTCATCAGAAGAAACATCTGCAAGTACTGAGGAGATCTCTGCCTCTGCTCAAGAACAATTATTAGGTATAGAAACAGTAGCTCAAAATGCAATTGCATTGAAAGAAATATCAGAAGAATTAAGAAAAGAAATGGATAATTTTAAATTGTAAAATTAAAAATCAAGCTAGGGAATTCATCTCCCTAGCTTGATTTTTTTATTTCATATCAATTGTCCAATCTCCATTCATTACAAAATCAGGATAAGATATTTCAATATTTGTGTTCTCCATATCTTTATCAAATTCTAAATTTACAATTCCTTTGTTTCCATTTATTTCAGTAGATATTTTTTTAAAGTCTTTGCTATACAAGTCAAATGATCTTATTGTAATATTTTTATCTCTATGAGTATTTAATTCAAATTCTATTTGAGCAGATGTTGGTGATACTCTTTTAATACTTTTCATAATCGCCTTTTGAACTTTAAAATCAATTTCTTTGTTTACATTTGCTTCTCCACTTTCAGGAATATCCAATTTGAAAGAATCCATTGTTTTTTCATAACCTGCAATAATAGCAGGCACTTTTACAGTTAAATTTTCTCCCTTTGGTGCATTTGTTTCAAAGGTTGTTACTGGACGGCCTTTTGCATCCTTTGGAATTTCAAGCTTGTATTTATTATTCATTTTATCCCATACATAAAGATCCTCAGTTCTACTGCTTGTTCCAGATCCAAAAATACCATCTTTTTTATTTTCTGTTACTGATACAACTTTTTTATCTATTGGTGTTCCAAGAGAAGATAATTTTAAGTCTTTATCATTAAAGGATGCAATCAATTGGATATTTAATTTTTCATTGTTATCTATTAATTTAGCTCCCATATTGACACCCTCTATATTCTTTTGGGAATCATTTGTACATATTTTACTGTTTGCATCTAAGCTTTTCGCTTTTTCTAATGAAACATCATAAGACTTTCCTGCTATCATCAATGTAAACTCTTTAAAAGGTTTAATATTATAATTCTTTTCTTTTTCATTTGCAAAGCTAAAAGAATATTTATCTCCTTCTTTAGAATAACCTCCTACCTCATAAATAGTATTTAGATCATTTTTAGAGATAATACTAATATTTTCTAATTCTTCTTCACTCAAATCTGAAGAAAGCTCCACTTCTAGATTTCCCTCTGAAACCATTACACTTTCTAATTTAATATTCTTATCTAAAGATTTACTTCCTTTTAAGTAGTATGCCTCTCCATCTACTACAGTAGAATAAACCGGTGTTTTATTAAAAAATGATTGAATTGCCTGGGAAATGTCATCTGCATATACAGCAGTGATACTAAACAAACATACACAAGCAGCTGCCACATATGGTAATTTTTTTCTGCTTTTTACCTTTTTATTATTATTTCTTAATTTTTCATTAGCTTTTTTATGAATAGAATCCATATCTATTTCAACCCCTTCTAATAATTTATTTATTTCTTTTTCCACCAAATCATCATCTAGATTTTTTAATAAATCAATCAATTGATCTTCGTTCATCACAAAATGCCTCCTTTATAATCGTTCTCCCCCTCAAAAGCCTGTTGTCTATAGCAGATCTAGATAAATGAAAAACTTTTGCCAGATCATTTATTTTTTCTCCGAAGAAATATCTTCTGAAAAATATTTCTTTGTCTATTTTGTTAAAAGAATCAATAATTTTTATAACCTTTTCTTGATCTTGCCTTAAAAAAAATTGTTTCTCTAGGTTATAAGTATCTTTGACTTCAAATTCCTCAATGTCTATAACATTAGTTTGTACTTTCTTTCGTTTATATGTTAGTGCTTTATATTTTGTTAAAATTAAAAGCCATGTTCTAAAATTTCCTTTTTCCTTATCAAATTCATTAATTTTTATCCATGCATCTAGAAATACATCCGACACACATTCCTCAATATCTTCTTTATTAAGTGATGGAGATAAGATATTATAAGCTAGGCAATAAATTACTTTTGTATATTTGCTGATCATATGTTCATAAGCTAGTACGTCTTTTTCTTTAATTCCTTTCACAAGTGCACTTTGTGAGTATTCCACTATATTCAACTCCTTTCATATATTACTACGCATTGAATATGGTTTTTCTCTCAAAAGTTTCTATATTATTTTAAAAAATAAAATTTTATCCATATATGGATAGATTATATACAATTCCATACGAAGTATTAAGTGAAAACAAAAATTTAATGAAACAATAAGCTTATTGGAAGGACGTGCATTACATGAAGATTACAGAAGAAAATTTTATTCTTCAATTAAAAAATCAAAATGAGAAGGCTTTAGAATATGTAATAGATCATTATGGAGGATTGATTCAATCTATTGTAAAAAAACATCTATATAATTTACAAAGCTATCAAGAAGAATGTGTTAATGATATATTATTAGGAATTTGGAATAACATTTATAGCTTTAATGAAAGTAAGAGTACTTTTAAAAATTGGGTAGGAGCCATATCCAAATACAAAACCATTGATTTTCGAAGAAAATATTTAAAAGATTTAAAAAATCAAAACATAGATTATGTAGAAATATCTATAGAAGATTCTACCCTAAAAGCAATTACAAAAGAAGAACTAAACAAGGATTTAGAAGAATTATTAAACTGCTTGAAAGATGAAGATAAAAAATTATTTCTTAAATTGTATGTAAAAGAACAAGAAGTAAATGAAATCAGTAAAGAAACAGGACTAAAAAAGGATGTAATCTATAACAGAATCTCTAGAGGGAAAAAAAAATTAAAGAGAATGTTTCATATTATAGAAAGTAGGCGATAAAAATGGGAAAAAATATATATGATCTTTTCAATGATATAAATATTGATTTTAGTGAATATGATGAAGAAGCACTTACAGATATAGAAAGAAAACATTTGAAAAAAGCTTTTAAAAAATCTATCAAAAATAAAAATCATTCATATAAAAAATATATGGCTACTGCTTTAATCGGTTTACTCGCTATAGGTTTTTTAGGAAACAATATAGAAGGTACTGTATGGGCAAATATTCATGCCCTTGCCTATGATATAGCAGGTTTTTTGAGAATAGAAAAAAACTTAGATGAATATAAAACTGTTTTAAATCAATCTATCACAAAAAAAGGTGTAACCATAAAATTAAACGAGGTCATTTTAGATCATAACGAGCTAGTAGTTTCAAATACTATATCTACAGATGAACAATTAAAGGATAACTTTGCTCAAGCTGATGGTACTATTTATATAAATGGAAGAATGGCAAGTTACGGAGCAGGAGGAGCAGCCCAAAAAATAGACGATCATACCATCCAAGAAGTAATGGCTTATGAATTAACAGATGATGATATAAAGGGTGACTTAAATATAAAAATTGTATTTTCAAATGTAACTGTGAATGGAGATACAAAATCAGGAAATTGGGTTTTTGAATTTAAAACAAATGGAGATGAACTGGCATTGGATACTCAAGAAATTTTACTAAATCATACTTTTACTCTTCCAAATAAAGAAAAAGTTACTCTCGAAAAATATACTAGCAATCATTTAGGGCAAAAAATTTATTATCATAAAGATAAGAAAAATTCTAACAGTGCTGATTATGATATGATTCTAAAAGGACATGACGATTTAGGAAGTGAAATTAACTTTTATTTATCTAGTGAAAGTGATGGCCATGGAATATTTAAACTTACAAATATAGATAGAAATCTTAATGAAAATGCAAAAGTTTTAACTCTTGCCCTTTATGCAGTAAAGTTCCCTGAAAAAAGCGGTAAATTAAGTAATGATTTTAAAAAAGTAGGAGAAGAATTTACAATTCATTTATCCAAATAAAGATATAAAGAATCCTCTCAAACAGAGGATTCTTTATATCTTTGTATAAAGTATACTAAAGAAGTACTAATTCAACTTCTCTACATTACATATTTTTAAAATTTTATTGATATCCTTTGAAATAATCGTATTATTGTTTCTTTGGTCAAAAGCATCTTTGCTTTTGATGACACTTTCTTTGAAGTAGTTGATAAGATGATTTGTATCATATCCACCTCTTTTATAAACAGGAGAAGTCCTAGGGAGTCTCATTTTAAAGCTTTTAATTCCCTCTTGATCCATTTTACTAAATAATATATAAGCGGATAAATCAAAATACATTTTCTCAATAGTATTATTTTGATCTATATGATTTTTATAATTGTTTTCAAATATTTTGAGAGCTTTAGATGTATTTATATTTGATAAATATAGAATATGATGATAGACCATTTCATAATATATGCTTTTTCCATTGATTTTTCTAATGCTTTTTAAATGAAAGTTTTCGGCTAAATTATACTCTTTATTTTCATACAGATATAATAATATTTCAGATAAGGACCCATACAAACCAGATGGACACTTTGTTTTTTCATTTAAAATTTCTTGTATAGTTTTTTTGATAGATTCCAAGTCATTTGTATACAAATAATAACCAATCTTATGTCTTAAATTACATAATTTACAATCCGATGCTTTATCTGCTGGCGCGATCAAAAATTGTTTATACCATTCATCTATATATTCTTTAGGATAAGCTCCTGCAATAGCGGCATCTATTTTATTTATATAGTATGGTTTTAAACTCATACCATTCATTTCATAAAAAGATTTCATATTTTCAAATATATAATCTATTTTTTCTAAAGATACATTATGAAACCTATAAATATCCTCTGCAATAAATTTATAATTCCAACTTAAATTGTATACAATGTCTTCAGATAACTCTATTTTATTCATATGATTGATACACCATATAAATTCCATAAGCTTAATTTGAACTTTATTTGTAAATCCATATGCATAAATCATTTCTGTTTTAATAAAATATTCCTTTTGTAAATCATTGTTTTCTTTTGCAATATGACGAGCTTTTTTAAGAAGAACTAAAGCTTTCTCATATTTCAGAGGATCCTCAGAATTCATATCTCCATATAACAAATCACCTGAAGCATATATTAATTCATCTATTTTGTCTATATAATCCATTTTGCCCTCCTATAATACTAAATCCATAATTTTATTTATTCCATTTGAAAATAAATTATTTTCTTCTTTTGTTATTTTATGATGCCCTGCCATAAGAGCTTGAACATATAATATCTCTATGACAGACTTTTTTACTTCTTCATTTTCACAACCAATTAATTTCTTAATAAGAGGATGATCATAATTAAAACATAAATCAGATAATTCTTCTTCAAATAAATCTTCAAAGGAAGAAGCCAATTCAGCCAAAATAAAATGATCTTCAGAAATAGAATCTTCTTTTGTTTCTTTTATATCCTTTAACATCTTCGTCCCATTGCTCAAATGATACACCACAGGAATATCTACTGGACTGAATTTTTTGATAGATGCTTTACAACTATGTTTTTTTAATACTTGATCTGCAAAATATAAAAAATCATCACTTTCTTTCATTTCTTTAAAATTTAATTCATCAAACCACTCGGATATATCTTTTGGAGTAATCATCTCTGTAACGTATTGATCTACTATAAAATTAAACTTTTCTATTAAATCTACATCGTTGATATACCCACCATTGACAACACATATGTTTTGAGCCTTTGCAGTTTTTTCAATTTGCTTATAATCATCTACTGTGAGCGTATATTTTATACTTTTGTATTCATTGAAAATTTCAAATAAAGTCATCTTTCCCATAGTAGTTTCAAACTTAAAATAATGAATCATAATTTTGTAAAGCTCATCTTCCTCTGCAGACATGATCTTTAAAGACTGATAATGAATATTGATTATTTTTTCTAATTTTTGGGGATCATTTTTATACAAATTGTAAAAGTATTGTTTCATACTTTGCTCAATTTCATTTCTTATTTTTTCTAATTGAAAATCTTCATAAAAATCTTCTCTAGATGCTGTAAGTCTAATATTTTGAATGTTTAGCAAAGGTTTCGTAAAAAAAGCCCAGGAAGGTATTAGTTTTTCACATTGGTCTGATACAAACATTCCTTTTACATAAATTTTTCCTTTGATTTTAGATGCCATACTTGCATTTCTAGGGAGAATATAAGCTACTCCATTGATATTTGCAGTATGAGAATAGATCGGAATACAATCTATAAATTTTTCTTTAAATATTTCCTTGCCTAAAATCATCCACTGATAGGTACTCTCTTGATCATCTACCAAAGAATAGATGTCCTTATTTATTTTGACTGCTTCATTTTCGTAATTTAAGAATATGGAATAAGGTAAAAATCCTCCATAGTGATTAAGCATTCTATAAACATATGAATACGAAAAAAATTCATCATATCCTTCTTTTGCCTTTAAATATACTTTGGTTCCATACTCAATATTCATGTCTAATTTCTTTATATGATAAGTTCCATCATTCTTTCCAACCCATTTGTATACTTCATCACTATGAAGTTTTCTTGTAATTACTGTAATTTCATCACAAACGATAAAACAAGAAAGAAGTCCGATTCCAAATCTTCCTATAAAATCATTATTCAAAAGATCATTTTGATTTCTTTTAGAGGACTGTCCAATTACAGATAAAAAACTTTCTATATCTTCTTTTGAAAGTCCGATCCCATTATCTTCAATGAGTAAAGTATCTTGATATAAATCAAAAGTAATCACTTCACGGATTGTATCATCTATTTTTTTTCTAGCTGTGATTGCATCTACTGCATTTTGAAGGACTTCTCTTAAAAATACACTTTGATTGCTATATAAATTTTCTGAAAGTAAAGCTATGATTCCTTCTAAATTCACTTGAAAATTTTTGTGATCCTGCATCTTATTTCCCCTTCCTGTTTTGGTAGAAACTACTATATTTTTCGGCATATTTTTCTATTTTTTTATCATATACTATCATATGGTAAAAATCTTCAATAAATTTAAAATTACCGATTCTTTTATTTAATAATTTTTTATATAGAATAAAAAAATTCGCATATTCCTATGGTCATTGTTCATTTATATAGTTTCCTAATGAATAAAGAAACAGCAATCATAAAATTTATATTCTTCTAATTTTATGACTGCTGTTTTCCATTTTATCTATTTGACTTCATTAGACTGCTCTTGCTTTTCATCAATTTCCACATTTTCTTCTTTACTTACTTCATTTGTACTCATAGGTATTTCTTTCTTTTTTAAAAGATAATTAGGTAAATCTAATCCCGCACTATTAAATACATCCTGTAGAGGTGGTAGAGATTGTAACATTCCTGATAAGAAATTCGCCGTAGCAGGTTTACCGCCGTTTTTGTCTCCACCCATATTATCCCATACAGTTACTTTATCAATTTGGATTCCTTTGATTGCTTCTACTTGTATTTTCACGATTTCTGGAAGTCTATCTGCAATCATCATCATCACAGCTTTTTCTGGAATTCCACCTGCAGCTTCCACAAGTTTTTTAAAACCTTCTGCTTGTTTTTCAAGCATTTCTTTTGTACCTCTAGCTTGTGCATCCATTTTAGCAAATATGGCATCTGCTTCTCCTCTAGCGATTCTTCTAAATTCCTCTGCTTGTGCTTCTGCTTCTATTTCTATTTTTTGTTTTTCCACTTCTGCATGAACAAGTACGTCTGCTTCTTTTGTAGCTTTTTCTCTTCTAGCCCTAGATTTTTCTGCTTCCTCTTCAGCTAAATAAGCTTCCTCTAATGCCTTTGCTGATTGAACCTTTTCAGCTGCGCTTGCTCTTCTTTCTGCCTCAGCCGTTTTTTCTCTTTTTTCAGCTTCAGAATTGGCTATAATAATTTTAGATCTATTTTCACCCTCTACAGCTATAGCATCTGCTTCAGCTACTTTCACCCTTTGATCTCTTCTAGCTTGTGCCTGCCCAATAGAACCATCTCTATCTTTTTCAGCAACACTCTTTTTCGCATCATTTACAGCTTTTGCTGCTGCTTCTTTTCCTAATGCCTCTATATATCCTGACTCATCGTTTATATCTGTAACATTCACATTGATTAATCTCAAGCCTATCTTTTTAAGCTCTGTTTCTACATTACTAGAAACAGCTTCCAAAAATTTATCTCTATCCGTATTGATCTCTTCTATCTTCATAGTTGCAATCACTAATCTTAATTGCCCAAAGATAATGTCTTTTGCTAGCTCCTGTATTTCAGGAAGTTCCAATCCCAATAATCTTTCAGCTGCATTTTGCATAATCCCAGGCTCAGTAGAAATTCCCACTGTAAATCTAGAAGGAACATCTACTCTAATATTTTGTTTACTCAAAGCATTTTGAAGATTAACTTCTATTGATAAAGGAGTAAGATCTAAAAATTGATAACTCTGTATGACTGGCCATATAAAAGCAGCTCCCCCATGAATACATTTAGAGGATCTATTTTCATCTCCAACTTTTCCTACTTTACCATAAATAACTAGAATCTTGTCTGATGGACACTTTTTATATCTTGTAAAAAGTGTTGAAATTGTTCCGAATATAATCACTACAATCACTGTTATTAAAATTAATCCATATGCTGAGCCCATTGCACATCCCCCTTATTAACTTTTTCAACTAATAAAATACTATTACCGATGATGTCTTTTACCACAATCATCGTTCCTGTTGGCACTACATCTTCTTCATCTGTCATAGCATCAAGTTCTCTAAAAGCTCCCTCAAAGGTAACATTTACTTTTCCTACTCCATTTCTTTTGGGTGGAATAGGAATATACACTTCTCCAGTCACCCCTTTCGCTCGTTGCATATTCATAGTTCCATTATCCGTTAATTTCGTTGTAAAATAAAAAAGTGATGATACAATGAATAATATGAAAATCCCTAGTATAGTAGATAGAACTATCGTCGTAAATTGCCCTAGACCTGCATGGGAGAATGTTAGTCCTGCCCATCCAAATACTGAAAAAAAAGTAATAAAATTTTTTATAGTAAATACTTGAAAACCAGATTCACAATCACCATCTTCTCCTATATCTAATCCATCTTCTCCACTATCAAAATCATCTTCGCTCCCAATTCCTGCAAAAGTTCCTATAAGCTGTATGACTAATAATACTGTAAAAGGTATGGCTAAATACCAATAAATTTTGTCAAATACCAACATTTGTGTAAGCTGATCTATCAAACCATCCCCTCCTTTTTACTATGATTTAAAATCAAGTACATATTATCAATTCTTACATTAAATTATTTTATGATTATATTTTACTGTATTTATATATTCTAACATTTATACAATAAATTTCCTATGTATTTTGAAAAAACAGTATACAAATAAAACATATCTGTTTTCTTTTCATCATAGAATATAAGGATATTATATCTTTTTTGTAACTCATTTCCATATTATGCATGATACATTTAAAATAGTATGATTACTTAAAATGTACACTTATTCTTTTTACAATTTATAAGGGGAGAAGTATTTATGAAAAAAGTTTTACTTATTTTCATTTTATTAGGAATATGTATGTTAGGTTTGTATAAGATGAATAGCCATATAAAATATTTTTATAATGATACAAATATTTCAAAATCAAAAGAAAATGATAAAAAAATAGAATTCGAAAAAGCCTATTATGACTATGAAGGCACTTTAGGAAAAGATCTTAAAATACAAATAAGTCTTTATCCTTTAGAAAATAAAATTGTAGGGACTTATGTGGATGAGAAATCTCATGAAACAATACACTTAAACGGAAAAATAAAAGGTACATATATCACCTTAGATAAGCTTAATAAAAATGAGAAAAATATAGGAGTATTCAAGGGTAATATGAAAACTATTGATGGTATTGAAGGAACTTATATAGATAATAAAAGTAAAAAATCTATGCCTTTTAAAGTATCTCTATTCAATATAATTTATGCCAAATATAATCATCGCTATGAAATAATAGGTGTTTCATCTGATCAAGAGGTAGAGGACTTTGCAAAAACCCTTCAAAATTATATCATCCGTAATGAAAAAGAAAAGATCGCTTCACTGATTTCTTATCCCATATCTGTTACCCTTCATCAGAAAAAGATTGAAATAAAAAATAAAGAAGATTTTATTAAAAATTATGATCAAATCTTTAATCCAACCTTTAAAGATGTAATAAAAAATTCTTTTACTACAAATATGTTTGTAAATGCACAAGGAGTTCTGTTTGGGGAAGGAAATATGAATATTTGGTTTAATTATAATAAGAATTTTTATATTATAGCAATCAATAATTAATGTATCTCATAATAATGGAGGTAACAAATATGTAAAACACAAAAAGGCGATTGCTAAAATCGCCTTCTAAAATTATAATTTCAATATTAGAACATTTTTTATTATAAATTTAAAAATATTAAAGCAACCATATAATTCATAAACTTTATGATTACCCTTAAGCTTTTTCAAAAGCTTTATTATATGATAAATTTCCATTTACAATTTCAATTACTGCTCCTAAAAACATTCCAACTAATGCTGGAAGTACCCATCCTAACCCTTCTGCATAAAGAGGTAATTGACTACATAAATTTGTAAAAAATCCTAATTTTATTCCCACTTGACTCAATGCTTCAACTACACTTACAATTCCAGTAAATAGTATTGTTGATCTATAAACACCAAATCTTTCTTTAAATATGCAATCTAACATAGAAAGTACGATAAGCATTATTGATATTGGATAGATTGCAATTAACACTGGCACTGATACAGCAAGGATTTTTGTAAGTCCCATATTAGCAAGAAGCATACTAGATAAAGATAATATTCTAACCCAATTTTTATAAGATATTTGATTCGTTAATGTTTCAAAATATTGACTACATGAAGTAATAAGTCCAACGCTAGTTGTTAGGCAAGCTAAAGTAAATACAACTGCTAAAAGTACTGCTCCTGGTTTTCCAAATATATAAGTTGTAATATTTGTTAAAGTATGTGCTCCATTTTCAGCAGCCCCAAATCTTCCTCCACTAGCTGCTCCTAAATGTGCAAGCAATGAATAAATAATTATTAATAAAGTTCCTGCTATTAATCCAGCTTTTATTGATGTTGAAACTACTACTTTTTCATCTTTAACTCCTTTAGATTTGATTGCTAAAGCAATAACAATTCCAAAATTTAAAGCCGCTATTGTATCCATTGTCAAATATCCATCTAAAAATCCTTTTACTAATGGAGAAGTTACATATTCTCCTGTTGCTACACCATAACTACCTAATGGTTTAAATAAAGATCCTACAAATATAACTAAAATTAAAGCTAACAATGTAGGTGTTAATACCTTGCCCATCCGATCTACTAGTTTAGCTGGTGATAAAGAAAGCCAATAAGCTACTCCAAAGAATACAGATGTAAATAACAATAATGCTAAAGTATTGGATACACTCTCTGGTAAATATGGTGCTACTACCATTTCAAAAGGTAAACTACCTGCTCTTGGAATTCCTAAACAAGGTCCTATGGATAAATAGATTAATACTGTAAAAATACTTGCAAACACAGGATTCACTCTTTTTGCCAAATTAGTTAATCCATTAGACTTTGCAACTGCAACTACTCCTAAAACAGGAAATCCAACTGCTGTTATAAAAAACGTAGCCATTGCTACCCAAGTTTTTGAACCTGCTGATTGACCTAAAAATGGTGGAAATATTAAATTACCAGCTCCAAAGAATAATGAAAAAAGCATAAGTCCTATAAGTAATAAATCTTTTTTTGATAATTTTTTCATTGTAAACATCCTCCCTATTGATTTAAATAGCTACGTTTTTTTATAGTGAATAATACCATCCTCGCTATCCATAACATCGCCACCTTTCAACAAAATAAAAAAACCCGTCCCTTGAAAAACAAGGGACGGGATTAACCGCGTTACCACCCTAATTCTATAAATAATCCTATAAAAATAAGACATTTATAGCTCTTAGTTACGTATCCAACAATACGCTTATCCTTTAACGGAGAAAGACTCCGGCGCTGCTTACTTAAATATTTCAGCATTGCTTCTCAGAGATGATTTTGGGTCATATCTTGAACATTGGCTTTCAGCAAAATGCCAACTCTCTGCAGAACAAAATATTACTTACTTTTTCTCTTCATAGAATTTATGTTTAAGATTGTTATTGATTGCTTATATGATATACTCATCTTTCTTTTATGTCAATACCTAATATTATAAAACATTTATTTGTTTTTTCACATTTCTGTATTTTTTTACAAAGAGAAGAAGGAAATAATCTTTTAGTATCGAAATAGGTAATCCATAATGAGGAGGGATTTATATGACATGGCTTCCATTTATTTGTCTTGGTATTGGCTCTTTAATTGGTTTTAGCAAATGGGTAGACAAAATTATCAAATTAGTAGATCCAATCATTAATGTAGGTTTAGTTGTCTTAATGCTCACTTTAGGTGCTAAAATTGGAAGTAACGATTCTTTGATTCATAGCTTGGGTTTGTTGGGTTTTAGATGTTTATTTACTGCAGCCACAGCCATAGCATTTAGTGTTTTATTTACTGTATTATTAGAAAAAACCGTTCTCTCTTTAGGATCTGTTCAAAGTCAACTTGCTTGTGAAAATATTGCTGTTACCCAAGAAGTAAATATTGAAGAAGAAGAAAAAAAACCTACTTCACCCCTTGTATGGATTATTCCTGTTTGCATCATTTTAGGAATTGTTATTGGTTATTTAGTACCTCTTTTTAAAAAATCTTTTATGTTAGATCATACACTTACCATCTCTTTAGTCATCTTATACATAGGAGTAGGAATTAGTTTTGGAATGCACAAAAATATATTACAATATGTTCGTATTTTAGGGTTTAAGATTATTTTAATTCCTACAACTATTATCATAGGAAGCTTGGTAGGTGGATTTGTCTCTGGAATCCTATTAGGTATGCCTACTTACATCACAGTTTCAGCAGCAGGTGGTATGAGCTATTATAGTATTACAGGTGCTTATTTAACTCAAAAATTTGGTATTGAAGTAGGAGCCTATGGATTTCTTGTAAATGTTTCTAGAGAATTTCTTACAGTTTTGTTTCTTCCCCTTTTGATAAAAGTTAGTAAAGGTAGTCCTATAGCCAGTGGGGCAGCAGGAAATATGGACACCATGCTTGTTCCAGTCACTAAATTTGTTGGTGTAGAACTAGGGCTTGTGGCGCTGATTACAGGCACCATATTAACATTTTTAGTTCCTTTCATGCTTCCTCTTCTTGTAAATCTAGGAAACCTTATGTAAATGTTTATTTTGATAGCTCAATAAAATAATTTTGATATTTATAGGGTATATACCCTATTTTTTATTTATATTCAATATGGATGGTTGAAACACCCTTCAAAAGTGTATAATAAAAATATTCAATACTTTGATACAATGATTGGAGGTTTAATTCATGCAAACATATCTGTTCCCTATTAAAGTAGCATTTATAACATTTCCTCTTTTAGCTTTTTTCTTTACATTTCCATTTATCATCTACCAGTATAGAAAATACGGATATATCAACAAACTTAGAGTGTTTGTTTTATATTCTTTTTTGCTCTATTTAATGGTGGCTTATTATCTTGTTATATTACCTCTTCCTAAAACTTTTGATGTTCGTAGTTTACAAAGAGAAGGAACACAGTATTACCAATTGATTCCTTTTAACTTCATTTTTGACTTTCTAAAAGAAACAACAGTAGTATTTACAAATCCTTCAACATTTATAAACATACTCAAAGAAAGAGCTTTTTTACAGGCTGCATTTAATGGAATCTTACTTACTCCTCTTGGAATTTATTTAAGATATTACTTTAGAAAAGATTTGAAAAAAACTATATTCATAACTTTTTTAGTTTCATTATTTTTTGAAATCACTCAACTCACAGGTTTATATGGTATATACAATGCTCCTTATCGAATTTTTGACGTGGATGACTTACTTCTAAACACTCTTGGAGGATGTATTGGCTATTTTATAGCACCAGTATTTACATTCTTTCTCCCACAATCTAATGAATTAGATCAAAATATGAATTTACAAGAAATGCGTGTAAGTTATGTTAGAAGATTTTTAGCCTTTTTTATAGATTGGTCTATCTTAGGATTTATTCCTCATATAGAAGATAACATATTGATGGAAGGTATAGTCATATTCATATATTTTATTTTAATCGTCTACTTTACGAACGGAAAAACAATTGGTAAATCCTTATTAAAAATAAAAATCAAAGGACAAGAAGAAAAACTATCTTTTAAAGAAGTATTCACTCGTTATGGGATTTTGTATTATGGTGTATTTGGTGTAAATAAACTTCTTTTCAAAACAATTGACATTAATAAAAGTGAATTTGTGCATTATATTCTTATTGTCATGTTGATCGTTGTTGTAATCAATACAATACTATTTTTACACCTTTTGCTTTGTATCATCAAAAAAGATAGAATGTTATTTTATGAAAAAATAAGCAAAACAAAAAATATTATTCATGCCAAGATTCCCATAAAATAATTTAACTCATCTTTTTAGTTAAAAACCTACTCTTTTTTTAAAGAATACAGTCTGCTGACAAACTATATTTTAGCAAAGTCATAAAAATAAGGAACAATTATTGAGAATTTGTGAAAATATAGAATAAGTGAGAAAATCATTAGCATTACACTGTTTGAGCATAGCGAGTTTGTAAGACTATTTTCGATCGTTTCTTCATATTTTCCAAATTTGAAAATCAGTGACGTTTTTTATGACTTGTAGAGTAAAATGGTGGATTTGATTTAATCTCTTCCACCATCTCCTCATCAAACCGTACGTGAGGTTTTCCCTCATACGGCTTTCCGATGTTCTTCTTCCATCTGCATTACGAGTTTTTAAGCAACATATTTTAGGCCCATATCATTAAATCGACTTACTATTTCATAAAATTCTTTTCTCTTTCGTGCCTGTCTTTTGTTGTTAAACCAAATGACTAGCCGCTTTCTTATATATTTATCAATCTTCACCAGTTTATTGAATGGTGACAATCCATAATAGTTTCGCCATCCTATAATCTTTCGATTTAATGTCTTAACCATTTCTTTACTAGAGACATATAGGGTTTTCCTATCTAGAGTCTTCTTAACTTTGTCATATATTTTCTTTATTGATTGATTACTAATCCACTGGATAAGTGTATAGTAGATTCTACCATCTATAGTCTTTGTCTTAACCTTACGATTATGAAACCCTAGAAAATCAAAACCTTCTTTTCCTTCCCATAAAGATATAATTTTCGTCTTGCTTTTATTTAGATTCAATTCTAATCTTTGCATTATAAGGCTTATAGCTTTATGTGTATGTTTTACATCTTTATAGTTCTTGCAAACAACTACAAAGTCATCACAAAATCTAATTAGTTTACCTAAATGCTTGTAATGTTTCTCCCATACCGTATCTAGGTAATCTAAGTAAATATTTGCTAGTAATGGAGATATCACACCTCCTTGAGGACTTCCCAGTTCACTTTGAACAACTATCCCATCCTTCATTACTCCTGCTTCTAGCCATTTTCGTATAAGCTTAATTACTCTCCTATCACTTATTCGTCTTTCAACTAGCAGTAATAATTTCATATGATTTATATTATCAAAGTATCCTGATATATCTGCATCTAACACCCACATTCCTTTGTTATTACAAGCTCGCCTTATTTTATCAAGTGCTTGATGCTGATTTTTCTTAGGTCTAAATCCATAAGAACATTCCTTGAAATTAGCTTCAAAAACAGGTTCTATCACTATCTTTGTTGCTGTTTGTATTATTCTATCTTTTACTGTGGGAATTCCTAGAGGTCTTACCTTTCCATTATCCTTCGGAATTTCTTTTCTTAATACTGGTGGTGGATTATATGTTCCTTTTGATATTTGAATTTGTATTTCCTCTAATATCTTTTCTACCCCAATATCTTCAATGTCTGCTATAGTTTGTTCATCTACTCCTGCACTTCCTTTATTAGTTTTGACTTGTTTCCATGCCTTCTCAAGTACATCTTTTCTATATATCTTATCGTATAAAGCATGAAACCTTCTGCTTTTATTACTCTTGGCTGATTGGTATAGTTTCCTTTGAAGTTGTCGAACTTTATCTATGGTGTCGTTAGTCTTTTGGACATTCACTCACTCTTACCTCCTCAGAAAACGTGAACAAAGTAGGGAACCTTTCCTAAGAATGGTTTTGTTGTCCATTCCATATTTGGTACTATGTTCCCCTCCGACTCCCTCCCTACTAGAATGTAATTTCACCTATCGGCTTATATGCATCTGCTTTACAGCTATCGCTGTGTAAAGTAGGGTCTCCCCAGTTCCATAATTTACTTTCGATACATACCGCTCCCCATACACCAGAGGATTCTTCTGTGCTGTAATCCAAGTTCTTCACACATTCCATGGACTTCATCTTAAGACAAGAGACTCGTCTTCCTCTTTTCTCCCTAACGGGTTGAGATAACAGTGCTGCAGGATTCACTTTATGTTACGGTCTGCATCTTTGCTAGCACTACTAGAGCACATTTTCAAGACGCTTCAGTATTACCATCTCTGATAGCACTGGTCTTATAGCTACTAGGCTTCTTGGCAATTACCTAGACTGAACTTTCATCAGCAAGTAAATTACAGCTTCGCTGGGCACGCTGTCTACAAACTCTACTCTTTTTTTAAAGAGTAGTTTTTTGATTTGGTCATTTATTATTTTAAATATTTACTTACTATACTCAATAACCTCTTTCTTATCTTTTTTACCAATCATAAACTCTTGGATCAATACTATCGTAACAATACTAATGATCACAGCAAATGGTAATCCTGTGGTGATAACTGCTGCTTGTAATACAGATAATGCTTTATGACCACCAACAATCAATAATACTGCAGCAATAACGCCTTCCATAAGTGCCCAAAATATCCTTTGAGGCACTGGAGAATTAATTTTCCCACCACTCGCAAGACTATCTACAACTAGGGACCCTGAATCACTAGATGTAACAAAGAATGTTATAATTAAAAATACACCAATACCATTTACTAAAACTTTTACAAAGTCTATTAAGATTGGAGATTTCATAAAATCTATCATTTCAAATAATGCAATAGACAGATTCTCAGATACAACTTGACTCAAAGCTCCACATACTCCTGCATCTGTATACAATGCGGTAGAACCAAAAATACTTAACCATATAATAGATAAAACTGTAGGTATCAATAATACAGCTACAATAAATTCTCTAATTGTCCTGCCCTTAGATACTTTTGCAATAAACATCCCTACAAATGGACTCCAAGAAATCCACCAAGCCCAGTAAAATACAGTCCAATTATGAGACCAATCCGTGTTCATCTTATTGACAAACAAGGATACTTGAATTAAATCCTTTACATATAGTCCAGATGAAAACACCATACTCTTTAAAATAAATGCTGTAGGACCTATTACTAATATAAGGAGCATCATCATAAATGCTACCTTCATATTCATTTCACTTAAAAACTTAACTCCTTTATCTATACCTGATACTACTGATGCAGTTGCAACTAAAGTAATAGACGAAATAAGAATTACTTGTACAGTTACAGAATACTCTATTTTAAATAAATGAGTTAGACCACTATTGATTTGCTGAACACCTAATCCAAGGGATGTAGCCAACCCTGCCAGTGCTGCTAATACTGCTAATGAATCAATAACGTCTCCAAAAAATCCAAAAATTCTTTCTCCAATAATAGGATAGAAAAAAGATCGTGGTGATAAGGGTAGTTTTTTGTTAAAGGTAAAATATGCTAACGCCAAAGATATGATCCCGTAGATAGCCCATGGATGTAGGCCCCAATGAAAGAAAGTTGTTGCCAATGCAGAGTAATTCCGATTTGAACTCTCAAAAACAGGAGAAGCTATATGATGATATATTGGTTCTCCTACAGACCAAAACATTAAGCCAATACCCATTCCTGCAGACATAAGCATGGAATACCATCCAAAATTCGTAAACTCTGGTTTTGCATCAGACCCGCCTAATCTGATCTTTCCTGCTTTTGAGAATGCAATACTCACTAATGCTATAACAAAAAAGTTGGCCGCTATAATAAATACATTATCAAAATTACTTATAATAAACCCTTTAAACTGTTCTAAATTCTTTGAAGCCTCTTTTATATTGAATAGTGAATAAATAATAAATGAAATTAATACTAATGCTGACATAATCGTTACATTTAAATTTAAATCCAATCCAAACCGAGTAAAATTTCGCTCGTGAAGTTCTTTCTTTAATTTTATAACTTTTTTATTCATATTCGCCTCCTTATCCTATCATTATACAAACCAAACTACATCTTTCCACAAAATAATAAAACACTCTAACTCTATTTAATATTTAAATAGAGTTAGAGTGTTTAAGCTTCGCTAATCAATCATTAACTCACTTCATACCACCAGTTTTGATAGTATGGCAAGACCCTTTAGAGCCTACGCAAACCCCAGTTCTACAATCTGCTTTTCATATAATTGTCTCTCTTTTTATGATATCTTTACAAACATCTACTGTAAAAAGCATATATCAGCTCAGATATCAGATACTGCAATTATTTACTTCGCATGATATAAAATTTTGTTATTATATTAACATTTAATTCAGTAAATGTCAAGTTCCTTCTACCTTTGGGCTTTGAGATGGGTAATGATTTTTATTCATATTGCAATGAAAAAGATCCTTTATCATTAGATATTAGATGAAAAATCACTTAATATGTTAACTTCTAATTTATGACTTTATTACAAGTCCTAACAATTTTGAAAAATTTACAGCTTGCAAGGGAGAAACTATTGCTCCCCTAATATCTTCCTGCCGTACTCCTAATCCGTCTACAATGGAAGTACTCAAATCTATCCCTGATAGGCTAGTTCCAGACATCTGACTTAACTGTAAATTGCAGTTATCAAATTGTATTTTAGATAATTTACTATTTTGAAAATCACTATTTTCCAACAGACTATCTTGAAATAAAACTTTTTTCATTTGAATAAATCTCATAAATGAAAACTTTCCATTACATTCTTTTACATAAACATTCTGGAGTGTAGCATTGCTTAGATCTATACCTATAAGCTTGCAATTCACAAACTCCGTTCGATGAATAATTGCTCCCTTAAAATCTACATTTGATAGATCGCAATTTTCAAATCTTACGTTTGTCAGCTCTAATGATTCCAATGCTATATCCTGAAAACTTACATTTTTAAAAATCACACCTTCAAAACTTACTTGATAAGCCATTTGATTATCTATGCTGCAATCCGATATATAAACATGTTCAAATTTATCTTCATCTTTTATATCATTCATTTGGGTATACATATTTTCAATCCCATTTATAAATTTGGGTCTTATTAATTTAAACTCATCTTGATTCGTACTCACCCTACCCCTCTTCTCTAAATACTTATTTTATATTTTTTCTCTATATTCATGTAGCGTTTTATTAAAATCCCTAGTCCCAAACTCCCTCCAATTCCCACTAACCATCCAGCTATATTAGATTTACCATAAATGCTCAACAAAGCTCCTAAAAAATAAATAAGAGAATAGTATATCCACATATTGGCACATTCTTTATTATAGGCTTTAATATCTATTATATCTTCACTTTTTACTACCGTCCCAGACCAAAAACTAACAGGTTTATTTGATTTTTTTGCATATAACCCTATTCCAAGGAAAGTACATCCACATATTAAACTCACTAAAATTATTATAATATTTTCCATTAAATCCTCCCACCATTCTATAAAAAATCATCATAAATTGGTTAACAAATTCTGAGCAAATTCTTTTGCTTTCAATATGATTATACCCTTCATCATTTAACACTCCTTTCGATTTTATCAACAGCACGTTAGACCATCTACGTCCAATATCTCTAAAAACTTTTTTGAAGCTTGGGAAAGAGATACACTTTTTAAAAAACAAATTCCTATACTTCTTTTAGGAATTTCTTCCATTGTTTTGACTTCATATAAAATTCCATTCTTTAAATATGCCTGTGAAAACTCTTTAATTACACAAGCTATACCTAAATTGATTCTTGCAAATTCTAATAATAGGTCATGAGATCCCAGCTCAATTTCTGAATTAATTTTAATGCCTTTTGATAAAATATAATTTTCCACATATTTTCTTGAATTAGACTTAGTATCAAGTAATATCAGTGGTAATTGTGATAATTCTTCAAAACTTAAAGGCATAGAAAGAGTCTTTTTATACTTTTCTCCACATACAAAAATATCTTGCACATCCATACATTTTTTGATTTCTAAAGAAGCATCTTCAATAGGAAAATTACAAATTGCAATATCAATTGTGCCTGACTTTAACATAGCGCAAAGTTCTAATGTAGTTCTATTTACAATTTTTAGCTTAATATTAGGGTATTCATTATGAAATTTATCTAAATATGGCAGTAAAAAATATCTTGAAATAGCATCTCCTACTCCTATTTTTAAATCTCCTAACATGATATTTTTAAATTCTAACAGTTTTTCTTCCCCTGCATGAATTAGATTGATAGCAGAATTTACATACTCAAATAAGAGTCTCCCTTCGTCTGTAAGAATGACTCCCCTAGATGTTCTTGTAAAGAGACGTATCTCAAGTTCTCCTTCTAATTGCATAATGGCTTGACTTACGGCTGGTTGTGTCATATACAGTGCTTTCGCTCCCTTAGAAAAGCTTTCGCATTTTGCTACTTGACAAAAAATTTTATATAAATCTAATTTACTTATCATATAAGTTCTCCTTATACCTTCTATTATGTATATTTATTTTACTTATACCATAAATATATTATATAGTACAAGTATAAGAGGTAAATATATACTCATCTAAATTGAAAAAATTAAGGAGATACATAAAATGGAAAGAGTTGTTGGAACTGTAGTGAGAGGTTTACGTGCCCCAATTATCAATAAGGGAGACAATATTACACAAATCGTTGTAGACACTGTATTAAAAGCTTCAGAAATAGGAGGATATTCTATTCATGATAAGGATATTGTTACTGTAACAGAATCAGTAGTCGCTCGTTCTCAAGGAAATTATGCAACCATTGATCACATTGCAAAAGATGTAAGTTCTAAGTTTGGAAATGATACCATAGGAGTAATATTCCCTATTTTGAGCCGTAACCGTTTTGCTATTTGCCTTCGTGGTATTGCAAAAGGAGCTAAAAAAATTGTTTTAATGCTTAGCTATCCTTCTGATGAGGTAGGTAATCATTTAGTAACTATGGATATGATTGATGAAAAAGGAATCAATCCTTGGACAGATGTTTTAACAGAAGAGGAATTCCGTAACCATTTCGGATATAAAAAACATGTTTTTACTGGTGTAGATTATATTGATTATTATAAGTCTTTAATTGAAGAATTTGGAACTGAATGTGAAGTAATCTTTTCAAATAATCCAAAAACGATTTTAAATTATACAAAAAATGTTCTTACTTGTGATATTCATACTAGATTTAGAACAAAAAAAATATTAAAAGCAAATGGTGGAAATAAAATTTATAGCCTTGATAATATTTTATCCACATCTGTTGATGGAAGTGGTTATAATGAAGCTTATGGTCTTTTAGGTTCAAATAAAGCAACAGAAGAAAGCATTAAGCTTTTCCCTCGTAATTGTCAACCTGTAGTAGATGGTATACAAGCTATAATTAAAGAAAAGACAGGTAAAACTGTAGAAGTTATGATTTATGGCGATGGAGCTTTTAAAGATCCAGTAGGTAAGATTTGGGAACTTGCTGACCCTGTTGTATCACCAGCTTATACATCAGGACTAGAGGGTACCCCTAACGAAGTTAAATTAAAGTATCTTGCTGATAATAATTTTTCTCATTTAAAAGGAGAAGAACTTAAAAAGGCTATTTCAGAATACATTATCAATAAAGAATCAGATCTTGTAGGTGCTATGGAATCACAAGGTACTACTCCAAGACAACTTACGGATCTTATAGGATCACTATCTGACTTAACTTCAGGTAGCGGAGATAAAGGTACTCCTATTATATACATCCAAGGTTATTTTGATAATTATACAAAATAATAATAATCTTCTGAGTCATTCATCCTCACTTTATTTCAAGTGAGGATTTTTTAATGAACATATACCTGTTTTACAAAAAATAAAAATTACTATCATAAATCATTCATTATCTATGATAGTAATTTTTAGGAAAGATACGCTTCACAAATCTATGTAAGTTCTCCAATATAAAAATTTATGATAAGTGAATCCTTTACTTATTTTTATATTCTTCCATCTGCTTTAAATAATTGATTTGAGTTTCTGTTTTTTCACCATATTTTATATTATCGCTTACCGGATTTTGATTCATATGATCAGAACTAGAACTTATATCCATTTTCATTTGTTCAAATTCATCCTTTGTAAGCTCTATATAACTCCCACATCTCGGACAAGCAATACAGTATTGTTTTCTATAGGGTATGATTGGAATAAAGAATAATGTAAACCATGTTCTTACAATACACAAATTCCAAATTTCAGCACTATTACAATAGCTGCATGAACGCTGAAAAACTGCTCCAATAATTTTTCTAGTTACTTTTCCCCATCCCCAGATTATCATTTCATCACCTCATATGAATATTTTTCATAATTATACCACTGAATTGTGATTATTACAATATATGACATAAATCTACATAATTTTCTAAATATAATTCATTTCGTATGATTACAAAACAGTTCATCTAATAACTATTATTCATATATTCATTCTTCATTTACAGATCTTAAATATTCCATATTGATTAGATGCTTTTTTAACATCTCTTTGTTTCCTAAATCTATTTTTTCTTTTCTGATTAACTTATTTATGTAACTTATATTATCTTTTATTAAATCCTTATTTGTAATATGGCCATGGCTTTGTATAACAATATCTGCATTGATTTGTAAATACCTTTCTAAAGTCTCTTTATATTTATCTAATTCACTCCAACACATGAAGGATGGTATAGGATCATCAATATTATCTCCTACAAATAATATTTTATCTTTATAATCATAACAAGATGATGAATCATCTGAATGTCCTGGCGTATAAAAAAACTTTACACCTTCTTCTTTAAATTCTATTTCTTCTTTAAAAATAGTATTAGGTAAAACAATTTCTATCTTATCTTTTGCAAATTGTTTTTCATGTTTGATTAAATCTTCTTGTCCATATTTTAATATATATTTTTCACATAATTCATGAGAGATTATTTGAAAATCTTTAAACTCACTATTTCCCCATATGTGGTCCCAATGACTATGAGAATTAAATACTATATACTGTTTTTTTCCAAAATTATCTTCAAGATATTTTTTAATTTCTTTTATATAAGATGGTCCTAAATAAGTATCACATATGAAAAAATATCTGTTTCCATTAATAACATATATATTGGTTACACAATCATAATCTAGATTTTTAAGCTCAAAAAAAGTAAACAAAATTCCTCTTTGACCTACTCTTTTAATATTCATACTATGTATTCTCCTTGTCCGCATAGGTTTATTGTCACTTTACTTGTATAGAAATATTAGATCCTCATTCCAATCTCAAAGTTTCTATTCACACTACCAAACTACTACCATTTTAGCATAAAATGGTAAATATAATTATATCATTTTCGCTTATTTTATTGTTTATATTTTCCATTTTCCTATTTTGCTCTCAATTTCTTGATTTTTCTTGTACTTCCTTTCATTTTCTTTTATATTTATAAATTTTTTTATATACTTATAAAAAGATTCATGCTATTATAAACAGGTATCTCACTTGTTTGTATAGTATTTAGACTTATAGGAGGATGAAGAATGACCAATGAAACAAAAGTTAAAGTCGTAACAGCTGATCCTTCAGCATTAGGACTTTTTGGACTGGCAATCATTACATTAGTTGCATCATCTCAAAAACTCGGAATGACTTCAGGAGTATCATTTGTTTTACCATGGGCAATATTTTTAGGAGCTACTGCTCAATTATTTGCATGCATCAATGACTTTAAACACAACAATACATTTGGTGCTACTGCTTTTGGTGCTTATGCATTTTTCTGGTATGCAGTTGGATTTACATGGTTCATACAAAATGGTGTATTTGGTCCTAAATTATCAGCTGCTGCTGATCCTAAGCAATTAGGATTTGCTTTCTTAGGATACTTAATATTTTCATTATTTATGACTATAGGTTCCATGGAAACTCACAAGGTATTATTTATAATTTTCGTCCTTATAGACTTTTTATTTATAGGTTTAACATTGACTTCATTTGGTATAATGGAGCATACTACTCATCAACTTGCAGCATATTCTGAATTATCAATAGCAATCATGTCATTTTATGGCTCAGCTGCTGCTGTATTAAATACTCATTTTGGAAGAGCATTTTTACCAGTTGGAAATCCTTTTGGTATATTCAAAAAATAATTATTATACTCTTTCAAAATATTTTAAAGTATATTTATAACCAGTCGTTCATGTGAATATATAAAAAAATAAAAGACTTCTAAGGAGTCTTTTATTTTTTTCATTCATCCAATCACTTTTCACTATAAATCCTTTTTGCATTTTAACCTGACAAAAATACATCTTACAGGTATGAATATTGCTCATCGATATATTCAATACTATACTTATATTAAAGATACGGGTCCTTATTTTTAAATCCATCATAGGAGAATATTTATGAAAATAACCGTTGAGCATATGGACATTGACGAAAATGAAATCATACTTCGTTGCAAAAGTATAGATGATGAAATGCTTCATATCTTATCATTTTTAAAATCTAGATCACAAAAGCTCTGTGCATTTAAAGATAGAAATGAATTAATTTTGTTGTCTCCAGACAATGTTTATTACTGTGAATCTGTTGATGAAAAAGTTTTTTTATACTGTAAAAATGATGTTTATCAAACAGCTCTGAACTTATCAGAACTAGAAAATAATTATTCATCTGTTGGATTTTTAAGAATCAGCAAGTCCATGATCGTAAATCTTTATAAGATTAAAAAATTAAGAAGTTATACTTCAGGAAGAATAGAAGTGGTTATGAAAAATGATGAAAAAATTATTGTATCTAGACATTATGCTCCAATATTAAGACAAAAGCTTGAAATATAAAAAAACTTTTTTGAAATGCCTGACGGAAATTATATATTTATTCACAATTTTATCAAGTATATAATTTCCTATGTATTATAAAATAATGAAATGGGGGATTTAGATATGAATATGTTTAATAGATTTTATAGATTTGGATCTGTAGTAAAACCAAAGGCTTCATTATATTGTTTAGGAATCGTATTCTTTATTAGCATAACGAACTTATGCTTTGATATAACTACAATCCATATATTAACGCTTTTGCAGACATTCGTTGTTTCTATGGTAATCGCTTTAATAGAATATTTTTCTTTCAATAATTATGATGAACTATCCAAAGAAAAGAAAAAAACAAATACTATTATCTGGGCTATACTCACAAATATAATTATTGTTTCATCATCCATTATATTTAAATGGTTTCCAACATTGCCTTTATGGACTATTATTGTTCTTTTCATTATCCTTGAAATCTCAATCATTTCTATGCGCTATAGTATCTATATAATTAATTTAGCTGATACAAAAGATTTAAATAGTAAACTTCAAAAATATCAACAAGATACTTTGAAATAATAAATTATTCCATATAAAAAGACACCTAATCCTAAAAGGACAAGAGATTCTATTATTCTCTTGTCCTTTTATTTTTATACAATAATAGTAATCCAATCATTCCTATTGATACGCTACCTTTTTAGCTCATTTATTCTATAACTTATGTTATATTATTTAACACATATATGCTTTTGCAGCCATTTTCTAAAAAATTGTAGCTGTTCTTTTGTATGGAAATAATGTTCTCCGCCCTCCATTACTTCCAAATCACAATTGAAGAATTTTACAAATGCAGATACTACATCTAACTCACATAAATTATCTTCTGAACCATAAAGAATTGAAGTTGGATGATTCCAAACAACAATAGGATGCTTTTTCACATAACAGTAATAATCCCAATAAAGTGTTTGCCCGATAGGGGTTGGGATTTCTTTTTCTACTTTTAATCTGCTCTCACTTACGTTAAACCATATCATCATATTAGTTATAATACGTTCCATATTTACCACTGGTGAGAGAAACAAACACTGTTTCAAATGCATATTTTTATATGCTAATAAACTAAAATATGCTCCCATACTACAAGCAAATATACTTATATTATTTGATAATGATTGTGCATAACACATAATTTTATCAAGGTCTTGAACACAATTTTGCACTTTACAAGCATAGTTTTCATCTTTTCGTTCCCCATGTTCAGGCAAATCGAAACTAAGTACTTGATACCCTCTTTTTATTGCCTCTTGTGCGAATACAATAACCATGTCATCTTCCTTGTTGGACATATTACCATGTACCACTACAAATAGCTTGTCTGATTGATTGCCCCATAAAATGGCAGGGATATTTTCTATTTTAAAATTTTGTTTTATCATTACAACTGATCCTCCATAAAATATAAACAACTTATAGTTTATATTGATTACCTTTTGATTATTAGTCTAATATCCTAACTGTTCTCCAACAATAATTACCTTTATTCTTCCTTTAATAAATTGTCCTCTAATGATCACAAAATCATTGCAAATTCTATTTGTGCTTTTACAATCCACACAGTACCCTAGCTGAGTACATGGAGTTTCTTTATTTAACCTTTTAGCATCTATAGGTGCTGCATACCTGCGTACCCTTCTTTCAGCTTCTTCTATATCTCTAACGATTTTATTGATTCCAGTTACTAAAATAACTTGTTTCGGTCCATATATCATCGGAGCCACTCTGCTTCCATTTCCATCAATATTATATAACTCCCCATCTTCTGTTAATGCATTTGTACTACAAATAAATGTGTCAGCAGAAAAATTTTTAATATAGAGTTCTCTTTTTTCTTCACTTGTTAATCCATTTTTATATTTATCTAAAAAATTAACTTTTCCACTTCTTAAAAAGTCTATTACTCCTGTTTCAAAAAGAGTCATAGAATCTCCTACCCCAACAGTAGAACCTTCATCTATAAGCTCTTTTAACTTTTTTAATAACTGCTGCCTGTTATGAATATAATATCCTTCCATGTTACGGCCATTTAGATTTTTTATAGTTTTCTCAACCTGTTTGTCAATATACCATGTAATATTTTTGTCCATATCCATCTTCCTCCTAGATAAAGTGCAAATGAATAACCTAAACTTTAGCACGAAACTTTTTAAATTAGTATTTATCTGTAATCACTCCAATGGATGATGCTTTTATGAATGTAAAATTTCTTAGTGACTTAAGACTTTCTGCATCCCCTGTAACTACAACTCCTTGAATTTTAATATCCTCTTTAGTTAATTTTCCATCTGCTCCTGCTATAATATCATAAATATGTGTTATTTCTCCTTCTTTTAGTCCTTGAATAAAGTTTTCTTCTGGACTTTCTATCTTTTCTCCATATTCATTTATAGTCTTTATTCCATAAGCATCATTTTCATAACATAAATCCGGATACTGTTCTACTGGTACTATTTTTCCTCCCACATTCTGTTTATCAGTATATTGTTTTTTTGTTTTTTTGTCATTATCTTTTACTGTATCCACCCAATACCATGTTAGATTTAAATTCTTCGGTATCATATTATAAACTTCATCTATACTATATTCTTTGTCAAAAGACAAAGCAATCTCCATATATTTTTTATCTCCTATATCCTCTAATAAACTTAAATCGTTTTTATATCTATTGCCATAGTCCACATAAGGATAATAAAATACCATTAGTTCCTGGCCTATATCATTATATCGGGGTAAATAATTTTGCTCTTCCCAATTCATATTTGTATTGCTTATAAAAGATCCGTTTCCTTGAGGGAAGTTTTCTCCAAGCAAGTTATATTGAATACCATAAGTTCCAGTATATACTCTTTTCCCATTGATATATTTAAAAGTTTTATGTTCGATTTCTCCACCAAAATATCCTTTGTAACTATAGAACATACCAGGAAATTTATTAGGAGCTTGGACTACATATCGATACTTTATTTTTTGTATATATTCATCCCACCTCTGATCACTTATCTCATTACTTATTGAAATAGTAGCAATGGATACAATAATAACTGTAATAAAACTAATCATTATAATTTTTATAGTAGAAAATCTTTTTGCTTTTTTTACTGCTTTACTTATTTTATTACTTTTCGCTTCTTCAAATATTTTATCTAATTCCTCTTCACTATGTAGATACTCTCGATTATTTTTATCTCCCATAATTTAATTCCTCCCAAGCTTCTTTAAATTTGTTTCTTGCTCTATAGAGATAGGTTTTTACTTTATCTTCATCAAAGTCTAAAAGCTTTGATATCTCTTTATAGGATAAATCCATAAAGTATTTCATGATCAACAAGTTTCTATATGTTGGTTTTAATGCATATAAAGTTTTATTCACATATTCTTTGTATTCATCATTTAAAATGTACTCTTCAGTTAAAGTATCCGTAGACATTTTTCTTAACACATTATCATCTAAATCCCCTACATATTTGTTTAACTTCTTATTTTCCTTGTATATGTTATAATATTTATTTATAGATACCTTAAACATCCAAGAAACTATTTTTCTTTCATCTAAAGAGTCAATGTTTATGATCGTCTTGCATAATGTATCTTGTACTATATCCTCTGCATCTTCTTTTGTAGCACCTATCTTTATTAGATATTTAAAAATAATCTTTATTTCATTTGTTAATAAACTTTCTAGAGTTTCATCTTTCATAACTCGCCACCTGCTTTTTTATCTTCTCAATATATATTCTATTGAATTTCGTGATTCTAATATGAAAGCTTTCATCTATATAACAATTCTATAAGTGAAATGTATACATTTTATTTTTTTTATATATACAGTTAAGAATCTCTATTTATATTACAATAAAAAAGTCTTTCATCATAAGATAAAAGACTTTTATGCTTGTCTAATTTATATAAAAAAATTCTCATATTCCTATCGGAACTGCTCATGGCGCCAACGAAATTCTTTCATTTCATTCAGAATTTCCGTTGCTTAAAATTTGATGAAAATTTAACTTTCTAAAATTATCCACAATCTATTCATTTATATAATTACCTAAAGAGTAAAAAATAGTACATACCTACTATGCAAAATACAAACTTACTGCAAATCCCTATAGTATTTTGGATATTTGTTACTTTTATTTTGACTACAAATACAAATTGCCTTTTCTTTATTAAGGGGAAGCCTACCTTCTGATTTCTTAAATACTTCTTTATTCACTTTCTGAGCAAAGCATCCTATTTTGGGCTTACCGATAGAGTTGTGCATTTCAACCCAAAGTTTTTTGATAGATTCTTTTTTTACATTACCAAAACTCATAGGTACAAAATCACAAGGATACAATTCTCCTGTGGCACTTATATAAGAATGTTGATTCCCTGCACCACAACCAAATTTAGCTTCACTTTCTGTATAAGCAAAAGTGCTTATCTTGGGTAAACTACTTATTTTATTTGCTCTATGCTGTATCTCTATAAGTTTTTGTCTATCCCTCTCACTATAAAATACATTATCTAATTGTTTTTCAGTTAAAAGACTGCCACTGAGTATAGGTTCTAAGATCTTTACTTCATGTGCCCCATTATCTTTAGCCAATTTGAACAACTTAAATAGTTTTTTCTCTTCTAGATTTTCCTTTAATATAACCGTTTGAGCCATAGTATATAGTCCTGCCTTATTTGCATTTCTAAGGGCATCAAGTGCATAATCAAAAGCCTTTTCACTATTTCTATTTTTATTATGTGTATCTTTATCATAAGAATCTAAGCTTATTCCTATACCAAATAAACCGCTATCTTTTAACTTTTTTGCTTTCTCATAGCTCAAATTAAAGCCACTCGTAAATAGAATGATTGTACTTCTACTATCTATAGCTTCTATCATATCAAATATATCTTCATGTACTAATGGCTCTCCCCCTGTTATTCCAATAATAGGAGTTTTCATATCTTGAATCTCCTCTATAACCTTCATCCATTCTTCTTTTGATAATTCTTTTTCTTCTTTCCTATTTTTTGCACTACAATAAATACAATTATTAGGACATTTATTTGTTATACACAAATACATAGAGATAGGTGCTGTCCTTTGAGCATATATTTGCTTTGTAAATATATTGATCGGCTCATCTACTGCTAGGATATTTTGTATAAATGATTGAGATGGGAAAGGTGGCAAGAAGGTACTCAATATATACTGATCTTGATGCTTTACTATCTTTTCTCCCTTTAACATACTCCTCATCATTTTTATATATTTTAATAGATTAAACTGCTTGTCTTCCTTTAAAATATTGTAAATCTCTATCAAACTTTTTAAAACATTTTTATCAAAAGCCATTTTTGTAATGATTTTCAAATTATGAATACTCATTCCATCCTATTCCTTTCTAAAAATACCGTATGCAAATTTATGATTTATTTCATAAACTCCATTTTTATATTTTTCTTTTTTAATTTTTTCAATTATGAAAGGTTTCATTTCATCATAATTTCTAAATATTTTCCGAGTTCCCGCTGCTGCCCCAGTTATATTTAGCCACTGTAGAAGTTCTTCAGGCTCTTTAAAATTAAAAAAGACCTCCTCTTCCTCTACTTCTAAAACTTTAAATCCATATAAATTGCACCATTTGGCTAAACCTTTCTTTCCTTGAGGTAAATTTAATTTTATATCCATAGGTTTTACAACTTCCTTTTGATTCTCATTCATAACATTTAAAAATATTTTTTCTATTTTATCCAAAGTTCCATCCACATTTGTAATGATAGCGAATATACCTTCTGGTTTTAAAACCCTATTAAAAAGCTTGAATAGCTCATGATGATCAAAATAAGAAAGAGCCCAGCCAAAAAATATAACATCGAATTTTTCATTAGAAGTTTTTAAAAATTCAATACCATCACTTTGAACAACTACTACTCTATCATCACTGATATCCAAAAGCTTCTCAAGCATTTTACTGGACTGATCTACAGAAGTAATTTTACATTTTGTAGATTTAGTTAATAAATTTTTTGTTATATAGCCTGTTCCACAAGCAAAATCTAATATTTTTAACTCTTTATCTGTCTCTATGTACTTTGAATGAATAATATGATCCGTATATCTCCCCATCTCTTTGAGCCAATAATGATAGGTATCTGACACTTTATCATACTCTCCTCTATAATCTTCTCTATTTACAACGTCTTTTTTTATAAGCTTATATCCAAGCCTTAAGTAAAACAATATTTTATTGATCATCTTTTCTCTCCTACAAATATAAAATAATACCCCTTATCATAAACCTTTTTTATATCAAAATATTCCTCTAATAGACTTCTGACTTCCTCTTTGGTTTTAAAAAATAATCGTCCAAATAGAATAAATTCAAACACTCTCAGTAATCTAGTTTTTATATGTTTTCTATCAAAATCTAACATCACTACCTTTCCACGATCCTTTAATATCCTATCTATTTCAATAACAAGCTCTTTTTGTTCCTTGATATGATGAAAAACGTCACTCAATATGACTGTATCAATGGAATTGTTTTTAAAGGGAGCTTTCAAAGCATTTCCCTTTATACTGATCAGATTTTTTCCCTGATTTACCTTTGAAAGCATCTTCTCACTCTCATCAAGTACATAAACTGTCTTACAGCTTTCACAAATATACTGAGCCAATCTTCCAGTTCCTCCTCCTATATCTACAACCACTTCATGTCCATCTATATTGGCAGCAGCTTTTATTTCTTCGAGCTTATATAATTTAAACATATCCATAAATTTATCATAATGCCTATAAACCTTATCAAAATCATTTATTTTTTTCATAAACAGCCTCTCCCTAGTAATTATTTTTGTACACCTATAACTTTATATGGGCTATTTACTAACATTTCCTTCCAAACCTCTTTTAACACATTATACCATAGGGACAGTTAATGATTTTTATTTATATTTGAATACGAATAGCAATTTTTATTCATTTTAAATGCCTAAATATCTAATGAATCAAAAATATAAATAATAAAAATATTCAGAATAGATGTTGTATGTTGTGATGGAGAGTATGCTATCCTTGCAATGGTAGTTCAGAAAATTTCTAACATGAAGTTTGCAAAAATTTTTGGAGGAAAATATTTTCAAACCATTAGGAATGGACAATACCGTAGCTTATGAAAAGGGTATCTCTACTATAAAAAATAGAGCTTATGGTGTAGCAAAGAAACATGGAAAGTATGTTGAATGTGATCAAAGTATTACAAGTGCTATTCTTGGAGATGGAGGCATCTATACATCCTTGATGGATTATTATAAATGGGATCAAGCATTATATACAGATAAATTAGTAAGCTATGATACACTCAATGAAATTCTTAACGGAGGTTCAGAAGTTGATAGGAGGGAGGGTATGGGATATGGTTGGTTTCATTATTATAATAAGAGAAAATGGTAATGGGTTACTTTCATAGATATGTATTCAAAATATATGAAACGTATTGCGCATATATATATATTAAATAAAAAAATTATCATTGAAAATTACAATGGGGACAATAGGAACATGCCCCCTAACCTAATTATTTTAGCACCTGCCCTAGTTTATTTTCTACCTTTCTAGATTTTTTTATACAACTATACGAAACCACAAAGGTTATAGCCTCTGCTAAGGGAGTTGTGAGCCATATACCTGAATCACCCAAAATGTATGGCAGTGTAAAAATAAATACACTTATCAAAATGAGACTTCTAAGCATGGATATGATTCCAGATGTTTTGGCATCTCCAATAGAAGTAAAGTAAGTAGACGTGACAACATTGAATCCATTGAATATAAATGTTATTGAATAGATTCTCAGCCCAGAATTTGCTATACTCATAAGTTCACTATTGTCACGAGAAAATATTTTTATAATACCCTCTGTTGCTACAAAGGTCATAATAAATGCAATACTCCCTACTAAAAATACTGCCTTGATACCCATCCCTAGTACTTTAAATATTGTTTCTCTATCTTTGGCTCCAAAGCTATAGCTTATCAGGGGATGTATACCTTGTGCTATCCCTGTTAAAATCATATACTGGATCAATGATATATATCCAACAATTGTAAAAGCAGCCACGCCATTAATCCCAATTCTCTTGATAATGATAAAGTTAAAAAGATACATTGTAACTGATATTGCAATCTGTCCTATGAACTCTGATGAACCATTAAAAATTATACTTTTGATTTCTTTTAAATCAATTTTGATTTTACTAAACTTAAAAACTGATTTTCCTTTCAAAAAATATGCACTACTTAGTATAAAAGCGAGAATCATCGAAAATCCTGATGCTGATGCTGCTCCCTTCATACCGTAATCCAACTTTACAATAAACAAGTAATCTAATATGATGTTAACTGTATTAGCTATCAGGATAAATAATAAAGATAATTGTGGCTTTCCTTCGCCTCTTATAAACATAGCCGCAGTTATATTCATCATCATGAATATATAAAAGAAAATCATGATCCCAAAATAATTCTTAACATAAAAATAGAGCTCCCCTTTTGCATTTAAAAAATATAGGATTTGATTCATAAATACTACTATAAAAACTATGATCATCACATTCACTACTACATTTAACACTAGTGTAAGTGTAAATTGCTGATTTGCTTTTAATTGATTTTTTTCACCTAAACTTTGCATAGCAAGAGTCGAACCGCCTACTCCAATCATGATAGTTATACCAAGTAGTATATATAATACTGGCAAGGTAAGATTGATCGCTGCAAGACCTTTCTCTCCTATCTTCCACCCAATAAACATTCCATCCACTAATGTTATAAAAGAAGTAAGAAACATACCCATGATGCATGGAATGGAATACTGTAGAAAAGTTCTCATCACACTATTATTTTTTGTATTTTCTTTCATATTAAATTCTCCTCTCTTCTATAATCCATCCCAATTCTATATCAATTTATTTTATAAAACTTCTGAATTCGTGCTATAAAAATATATGATTTTTTATTCCTTCTATAAAAAAATTCTCAATTTATTCATTTATATAGTTTCCTAATGAATAAAAAAACACTGGAATATACTTCCCAGTGCTAAATTCATATTTCACTTTATGGCTATACATATATCTACTTCCATTCTCCTTTCTTCATCTAGTGGAGATTGATATATTTCAAGGGGCGCCCTGTCGCCAATCGTATATTTAGTAAAAGGCATCCATAAAGCAAAAACCTCATTATATGCTCTTGCTAAGTTTTCTATTTTATCATAAAATTTATAACAGGCATACAGTCCTTCTTCGATTCGAAGAACATTCATCCCCATGATTTTGTCAACTTTTACACACATATCATATATGCATCTATCTTCATCAACGATTAGAGGATCATCATAGGATATTCCAATAAATATACTATTGTGATCTATCATTTGTCTTTTCTCAAGTTTCTTACAAAATTTTTCCCAGGCAGCTTCTAAATCGCAATAGTTTCCAATAAATCGTTCATACTCTACATTCATTTTAGGTAGTTTTTTTATTGTAATCTTTGAATTAACCTGTTGAAAAAAATCTTCCTGCATCTTCATGGTAGAAATATATTCCACAATAGGTCTATAGGAATTTTTAAAAGGTCTTAGACTATCCTTTCGATAATCTGATGCACTTATTCCAAAGTAATCTTTAAAAGCAGTGGCAAAATTGGATGGGCTATATCCGACTTCAAGTGCTATTTCTGTTATTGACCTATCTTTGGTTGTCCTTAGTCTGAATGCAGCATGCTCCATCTTTAGTCTTCTTGTAAAAGAATAAATACTCTCATTTACAATAGATTTAAATATTCTATTAAAATAAAATTTAGAAAAACAGCAGTGATTTGCTATATCTTCTACAGTAAAATTCTTACCAATGTTATTATGTATATAATTAATGGCTTGATTGATTGCCAGTATGTATTCTTTTTGGTTCATTCTCATACTCCCTTTGAAAAAACAGTTTTACTGAAAAGGATAAACGTACATCATCCTTTTTAAGATTATTTTGCCATGGTTTAAAACACAAAATATCCTTAATACAAAGGTAAATTTTTAATACAGTGTAATATAAGTTTTTTCACTTAGACGTTGCAAACAAAACATAAATGGCATAATCAGTACCTGAATCAGAATCCCTTCCATATGTATAACTTATATTTTGAAAAATAATTTTTAACTTATACTCATTTTTTATGACATCAAAACTCATCTCTTTTGGCGGTAACACTTCCTTCATTACATTGGTTTTTCCAATGATTCCTTTAGCAAATTCATTCAGACCTGTTCCAACAAGTTCAGTACCCAATGAATCCAAAATAGAAACACGCACTTCATCATTTGAAATCCTATTCACTTTCAATCGATAATTTTTACCATTTAGTTCAAAGTTAAGGTCTTTTATTTCTTTTTCATCCATATATCTGCCTACAAAGGTATTGAGTAGAACATCATATCCTGAAACTGGTAAAGGTTGCTGTGTATCTAGTAAAACATTAATATATCTTTGATCTCCATTCTTATAGATAGAATACGTCGGTTCAAATCCAAAAGTTGCTGTAAAATCATTATAGATTGTAAAATTCTTTGGTAGCCAGTCTATATACTCCAACGAGCTACTTCTTTCGAGATAATCCAAAATATTAGTGGTCTCAAGTTTGGTATATTCAGATGCATCCTCTTTCTTGATAATTTTGCCATCTATAAGCATCCCTTCATTTTCAAGGATGGATTGAATTCTATTAATTTGACTCCTTCGAGAGACAGTAAAAGCATCCACTGGAGGAATAATTGAAATGATCGCAAATATAGCAGCAAGTAAAGCAATTCGTCCATTTTTTGAAACCGTGCTAAAACTTAAAAGCACCCCCACTATGATGGAGAATACTCCAAAGATGGCAATATAGTATCTCGACTCCGTTACACCATATGTATTCAAACGAATGCCAACAGATATTAACTGCATAATAACAATAGGAATAAGGATTTTCGGGAATATCTTACGATAGAATAAAACAAATCGATTTTCGAGTAAACTTGATAGTACAAAAATTAAAAGACCAGCTATAGAGTAAATCAATACCATTGGCCCAACCTGCCCAGACGGCCACGTAAGCGTGGAAAGTATCTTTATAAAATAAGCAATTAATACCAACGTATATACACTAATCAAAGGAATTACAATATTTGATACCAGAATATCCAAGAATTTTGGATAACTACTGGCGTGTTTGATCATTCTTTGATCTGCTTCAGATTCTGAATTGAATCTCGGCAGAAGCGATAAATAGTAGACGGGCGCAAATACCACCCATATGACTGTCATAGTATACGCATAAGTATCATTATTAACTGTAAAGAGCAAAATGTCAATGGTTCCAACAATAGCTGCAATTCCTGCCGAAAGAACTGCTGAATAGAGTACAGCAGTAAAAATAGATTTAAAGTGAATCAAAGCAACTAAGTTGAAGTTCACTTCAGACTTATAGGGCGGAATCCATAGTAGCATACAAACTAGGGCGAAAACGGCCACTAAACTTCTTATTGTGATCTCAGCACTCATTTCAGGTGCAGGCAACAAAATCAGAAAATAACCTACAAGAAGTAGCAATGCTACTACATATACTAAAACCCTCTTTCCAGAAAGTTTGTGAAATCTTTCAACTGCAAATTGTGCAACCATGCCAAAAACCGCACCTACTACGAATGTAAAAATCAACTTTTGAAGCATCACAGATGGTACCTCATCCATAGCAATCAATCTAAAAATGATAGAAGCCGCTGCCAATAAGTTAACTACCGTCATTGGAAAACGAGATCCTGCTAAGGAAATCCCTTTGATACTGTTGATCAAAATTTCTTTTAAACGTTTCATAACACTTCACCTCACTTGTATAATCGGAAAACACGCTACCAAAATTTTTACAACCATTAGTTCTTATATATTCATTTTTTCAAATAAACCTCCTCTTTAAAACTGTGCTCTTATATAGAAGATTCCTAATTTGAAAAAATTCTAAGTACATATTCAATATTTTTTTGCTACTGCCATACTCAATATTATATATCAAATTCAAGTATTTATATTTTAATATTATGAAACTATAAAGATTAAAAAATGCGTCCATGCGGACGCATTTTTTATAAGAATTATTACATCCTTATATTACACACTACACCATCTCCAATCTTTACAATTCCATATATCCGTTGCAATATCTTTATAAAACTTTCGCTCATGGCATACTAAAATTATGCTACCATCATACTCTTTTAAAGCACGCTTAAGCTCATTTTTTGCATAAATATCTAAGTGGTTTGTAGGTTCATCTAAAACTAATACATTGCTAGGTTTATTGATTAACTTACACAGTCTAACCTTAGCCTGCTCTCCTCCGCTTAATATATTAATAGGACTGTCTATATGCTGCCTTGTTAACCCACATTTAGCAAGACTACTCCTTACTTCTGTTTGAGTTAAATCAGGGAACTCATTCCAAACATCATATAAAACTGAACTGGCATTATCTTCTATAATTTCCTGTTCAAAATATCCTATCTTTTTATAATCGCTTAAAATCACCTCACCATTTATAGGTTTTAAAAGTCCAAGTAAAGTTTTGATTAAAGTAGTTTTACCTACCCCATTAGCACCTGTTATTGCAATTTTTTGTCCTCTTTTCATTTTTAAATTTAGAGGTTTGCTTAATGGTGTGTTATACCCAATAATTAAATTGCTGGCATTGAAAATTATATTTTCTGGCATTCTCACACTTTTAAAATTAAAATATGGTTTTATAATTTCTTTTTTGATTTCTATTTTTTCAATTTTATCAAGCTTTTTTTCTCTTGATTTAGCTTGTTTTGCAGTCGAAGCTCTTGCCTTATTTTTTCTTATATACTCTTCAAGCTTTGCAATCTCGTTTTGCTGCTCTTTATATTCAATGAACCTTTGCTCTTTTCGTACTTCATAAAGTTTAACAAAATAATCATAGTTTCCCGCATATCTTGTTAAAGTTTTGTGCTCTAGATGATACACCACATTCACTACACTATTTAAAAAACTATTATCATGTGATATTAATATAAATGCACCTTCATAATTTATTAAATAACTTTTAAGCCATTCTATGTGTTCTTCATCTAAATAGTTAGTTGGCTCATCTAGTAGTAAAATATCTGGTTTCTCTAAAAGTAGTTTTGCAAGTAAAATTTTAGTTCTTTGTCCTCCACTTAAAGCTGAAACATCCCTATCTAAAAGTTCTTTAATCCCAAGTCCAACTACAGTTGCTTGTATTTTAGAGTTAATACTGTAAAAATCATTCTTATCCAAAATCTCCTGCATAGTTGCAATTTGGTTTAACGTTTTATCCATTCTCGCTTCATCCATATTGCCAAGGTGATTATATAAATCATTAATTTTATGCTCTATATCAAATAACTTTATAAATGCCTTTTTTAAAAAATTGAATACAGTAATTCCTTCTTTTAATTCAACCAATTGATCCATATATCCAATGCTGAATTTACTATTCCAATCAATAGTTCCTTTATCAGCTAAAATTTCATTTATAATAATTTTCATAAAGGTCGACTTACCTTCACCATTAGCTCCAACAAGACCAATATGCTCTCCTTTTAATAGTCTAAAGGATACATTTTTAAATAATATTCTATCTCCAAATGAATGACTCATGTTTTCAACTGTTAAAATGCTCAAACTTTACACCTCCTTGTATCCTCTAATTGAATGATACCACCACAAAGGCTCAAGTCCAAGTTCATAGATAAATCTGTACTGTTTGTGATCACAGGAGATGTTGTTAAAATAAATAATATCTACAAAATATTAAAATGATCATAAACTTAGGCTAAAAAATTAAGGCATGTTTTTCATCGTAATAAATGTGAAAAACATGCCTTTTATATTAACCATAACTTTTCTGATTTCTTATTATTCGTCTAATACTACCTTCCGTTAGAAAATACTCTTCAGCTAATATTTTAACAGAAGCTCCTGAAGAATATTTATTAAATATCTCTTTATCCCTTACTTTAAGATATCTTTTAGTTTCAGTATTTTCTCCCCAAGACTTTTTATTTTCATTTTTTTTAGGTATATAAATATATCCACCATCAATATAATTTTGAATCATCTCAATTATACCATCTGGCAATATATTTTGTGCTTTTTCATATTTCATAATTCTTCGCTCCAATCTACATTTATCAATTATATAAATGAAGATGCAAAGATTGACTAAAATATGAAAAACTCAATATTCATATATTGGCTCCAAGCAAAAGTTTTTCATATACTACAATCTTTGCATGGAGCTAACTACTATAGATAATAACATTGCAATCCACCTTCCTTTTTATTCTAAATTATATCACTTTAGTTACTTGTGTCAATTTACCCCACTACCCCCATTAATTTTTTACTAATTAATACCATTTATCTTCTAACCATGTATCATATAAATTTAGTGAAAACCACATCCACTTATGGTACGTTTCTCCGTATCACTTGCAAGTGCTTCTTTCTACTTTTTGACCACCAAATTTACGTATACCTTTATAAATCCAATATACTCCTATTATTACAACTACATAAATTACATTTAACGAAACTATCACTATACCACTTAATACTTTTGACATTAGTATCGTAAATATTATTAGTCCAGCTATGCCTGCACCAAAAATAAAATTAGTCAACTTTGAGTATTTTCCTTTTCTACTAAGTTCAAAGCTATTTTTACCAATATAGTTTATGAAACAATATGCTAATCCTGCAAATATTACTCCTCTAAAAAACATTGATAAATCATAATCATAACTTATACTTATATTGCCTTTTACCACCTTGTGCAAGTATAGGAAAACAAAGTCTATTGTAAGCATAATACAGAAACATTCTATTATAATTGCTAAGTTTTCTTTAATTTTTTCAACCATAGTTTTATGTGGATTTACTGCAGCTATAGTATCATCCGCAAACTTTTTCAAATTTCCACCAACCATATTTTCTATTGACTTTCCTTCTTGTTGCCACTCTAAGAACATTAGTAATACATCACTTATAATCTCTTCCTGTTCTTCTTCTCTTAAGTCACTCACTCGTAAATAGCAAACAAAATCTGTATAAATTTTAAGGTTTTCTTCAGTTAAATTTTCACTTATCTTATTATTATCTTTTCTTCTTTGAGTAATGCTACTCATAAATATCTCCTCCATAATTCTCAAATATTCTATCCACACTATTTTTAAGTTCTTGCCAAATTTTAAAAAACTCTGTTAATTCTTTTTTTCCTAAAATGGTCAATTTGTAATATTTCCTTTTAGGTCCAAATGCTGATTCTTTCTTTTCTGAATTAACTAATCCATTTTTTTCAAGACGTAGCAACAATGGATAAATAGTACCTTCACTAACTTCATCTAATCCAAACCCTTTCAGCTTTTCAGCAATTTCATATCCATAAACCTCATCGTCCTTAATAATCTTAAGAATGCAGCCTTCCAATGTTCCCCTGAAAAATTGAGATTTATCCCCCAAAATATGCGCCTCCTAACTATCTTGTTGTGCAAGTTACCTTTACTATATTGTACTACAAGATAGTGTTGAAGTACAGATTTACTTTTATACTATGCAATCATATTTATATTGCAATATTTAAGCTTAATGTATTACTTCCAGAATTACCTCTTGATTACAACATATTCTATAAATAAAACTTCGCTTATGATACAGTTTTTTCACGAATAAAAATAACCTTAGACAAGTTATATCAATGCCTAAGGTTATAAACCACATCTACTTATGATACAGTTCTTCGTAACAGTTACAAATCAGGTTTTATTATAGGAAATAATAAAGATATTTTAAAACCATCTTTATATTCTTCTGAAACTTCTATCTTAATCTTTAAGCTATCAGACACCTGCTTTGCTAAATAGAGTCCCATTCCAGTAGATTGTTTTCTATGCATACCAGTATCCCCTGTAAATCCCTTATCAAATAAAAATGGTAAATCATAAGGTTTAACTCCTATGCCATTATCTCTAATTATAAGTATTATATTTCTACTTTTCTTATCAATGTTAGTAGATAACGTTATAAATGAACTTACTTCTTCTCTAGCTCTATATTTTATACAATTACTCAAAACTTGTCTTAACACAAAAGATAATCCTTTTTTATCTGAAAATACCTTAATATTTTCTACAACATTTTTAATAGTAATTTTTTGTTCTTCTATTAAGCTTTTATATTCATCAATAACATCTTTACAAATTTCATCAAGTGATATTTCAGTAAAAATATAATCTAAATGTTCTGATTTTACTCTTGCATAATATAGAACTCTTTCAATATCTTCTTGCATTTTAGTTCTCGCATATTCTAACCTCTGATAGATTTGAAGTGAAATCTCTTCCTTTCTATTATCAAGAACAAAGGTCATTAATGCTAATGGTGTTTTTATCTCATGTGCCCATATTTCTATGTATTCTTCATACTCTTTTAGGTTTAACTCTTGCTTTTTAATTAGTTCCTCCTTTTCACGAAGCTTTGCTCCAATTAAATGGATCATCTCTTTTTCCTCATCATCAATAATACTAAGGCATACTTCTTCTTTATTTAAGTCTGGATTTTGTATAAAATCTATAATTGCTTCTTTTTTTCTTTGATCTATACCATAAACTACAAAACCAAATAAACAATATAATAGAATGGATCCAATCATAAGAGTTGGAAAGATATAAGTGAAACTATTAGAATCCATGAGCCAAAGAAAAACACCAAACATAACATTAAAAAGCATAATTATAATAATCCATATTTTATATTTTAAAAAGACACTAACTAACTTTCTAATCATTTTCTTTTGCCTCAATTGCTATAAGCTTGTACCCTTTGCCTCTAACTGTTACAATTTCATACTTCATATTTAAACTTTTAATTGTTTTTTTTAATCTTGTCATATTAACCTGCAATGCATTTTCATCAATGTATTCTTTAGTACCCCATATTTTCTCAAATAGCATATCTTTTTCAACAATATTGCCTGCATTTAATAAAAGAAGTTCCATTATTTTTCCTTGATTTTCAGTGAGTACAATTGATTTCTCATTGGCATACATTGTATAAGTTTGTAAGTCAAGTTTTACTCCTTTTATTTCAACAAAATGATTTCTGTCTTCATATCTACGAAGCAAATTAGAAATTCTAGCTATTAATCTATCTTTATTGCATGGCTTTGTAAGGTATTCATCTGCTCCTAAGCCTAAAGCATGTAACTCATCTTTTAACTGATCACGACTCGTCAATACCAGTATAGGAGCAGTACTTTTCATCCTAATGGCTTTGCATATTTCAAACCCAGTTATGCCTGGCAAATTTAAATCTAACAACACAAGATCAGAGGATTGCTTTAAAATTTCTTTAGCTACATTATTAAAGTTGGTAATACAATAAGTATCATATCCACATTTCTCCAATATACATACTAGCTCTTCCCTCATAAATAATTCATCCTCAACTATGACAATCTTTTTTATTGGAATCCCCCTCCTTTTATTTTAATTATTGATGCTATTTGGGCACCATGTTGATTTTAGCTATCTTCTCTTTTCACATCCATTAATCCATGTATTTGTTTGTCACTCATCCTCATTACGGCACTTATATAACAAAATTCTATCACACAAAATATTAAAATTACAATTATTGAAAATATCATTAATGTATCAATGTTTGATTGCATATCTGTACTTGCAACTCCTGTAAATAATGCTCTAATCCCAAATATACTTCCAATTGCTGCAATTACCATCGGTAATAAAAAATACCATCTTATTTGTTTTCTAGCTGACTTACATAAATCTTCATAATCACAACCAAGACGAATTATAGTCTTATAATATCTTCGTGTCTTTTGTTGTTGCATTAAGAATTGAACTCCTATAACCGTATTAGAAATAATTAAGAAAATAATTGCAAGATAAATTGTTGTATAACTACCTGCCACTGTATAAAATAATTGTCTTCCTATATTTTGTAGATAACTTTCATAACTTAGATCTGTCTTAGTAAGCAATTTGTTTACATGCATAATTGCTTGAATTAATCCATTCTTTTTCACAAAATCATCTTTTAGCGTTGCATTCCAATAATAATTATCTGATTCTACCTTTGCAATATGTTGAAACACATCATCTGAAACGATTAATGCATACATAATATTTATTGAACGGTCAGTAACTATGTTATCTTGGCAAAGTTGCTCTACAAGCTCATATTCCTCATTATCAATTTCTATCTTTACCTTTTCATTAAGTGCACTTCTCAATATCTCCGCTGTATTTCTATATGAAAACTCTAGGCCATTATATAAAGCTACTTGATCATGATCAAGATGTAGTGTATCCTTACCTTCCAATCTCAGAATATGATTATACCCTGATAAAGAAATTAACATTGGATAATCAAAATACTGTAAATTATTTAATAGAATCTCCTTATCATTAGAAGCTTTTTGCTTCTTTACAGCTTCAATTAAATTTTTAGCAGAAAAATTACTTTTTAATCTACCTACCCTAACATCAAATATTTCATTCATATAATCTTTCATTTGTATTTTACTCAGTTCTGATTTGATATGTTGTTCTTCACCTTCAAATGTATAATGCAACACATTCTGACTTTTGGAATGAGAATTAAAACTTACTGAAACACCATACCCAAAACAACACAGTGCTATCAAAACTAATAGTGATGAAACTGCAAGAGAATTTGATTTTAAAAATACATTCTCCTGTAATTGTCTAAATGTAAATACTTCTAAACCATTTTTATTCTTCATATTTTTAAGAATAGTTTCAAATAATATTGCAATACTGTTAAATAAAAGAAATGTACCACAAAGACCTATAACAACTGTAATACTCATAACCTCAATAGAGGTCCATGCCTCTCCCTTAATAGCCAATCCATAAGCAATAGCCAATAAAATAATACCTAATACTAACTTTATTATTGTAAAAACTCTATTGTGACCCTTATGTTTCTTATCTTGGGATTCTGATAGTAGTGTCATTATCTCTTTTTTTGAAATATTTACACTTAATATTAATAATGATACTAATCTAATAAGAAAATAGCCAACTATAGTCCATAATACTGCCCAAATAGAAAATGAAGAATTATGTCCTATAATACCAAGTCCAACAACTTTGGCTGTAATCATGCTAATCATCTCTGATATAAAAATAGCTATAGGAATTCCAATGATAAGAGATATGATAATATTCCATATCTCTTCTACCAAAAGCATAAGAAATAACCTTCTACGACGCATACCAAGCATCAAATACATTCCAAGTTCATGACTTCTTCTCTCAAGTTGATACTTTCCTGCAAAGTACACCAAAAAGAATAAAATAAACAATGAAACTAAGTATAGTACAGGAGTTAGCAATAACAGACGATTAACTGCATCACTTTCCATTGTTTTTAAAAATATTATTACATCTTGATTTTCTAATGATAAAATAATATAAAATGCTATTATAGACACAATCAATGATACAAAAAACAGCCCATTTTGTTTCCTATTTCTTTTACTGTTTTTCCTAACTAAATTAAAGAACATTGGCACTGCCTCCTCCCAATTGCGCCATTATTGAAATTATCCTTTCATAAAAGGCTTGTTGAGATTCCTCTGGAGCTCTTCTTCTAAGTTCATGGAAAACTACTCCATCTTGAATAAATAAAATTCTTGAACAGTAACTTGCTGCATTTGGATCATGAGTAACCATTAAAATAGTTGCCTTTTTCTCTTCATTTAATCCTGATAGTTTTTTCATTAATAACTTTGCATTCTTAGAATCTAAAGCCCCAGTTGGTTCATCTGCAAGAACTATTTCTGGATTTAGAATTAATGCTCTAGCAGCTGCCACACGCTGTTTTTGTCCACCAGACATTTCAGATGGAAACTTTTTCATTACCCCTTCAATCTCTAGATATTTTACAAGTTCATCAATTCTTTTTTCATCATCTTTTCCCATCATATTATGAATTGCAATAGGTAACATAATGTTTTCTCTCGCAGTTAGATTGTCAATAAGCTCAAAATTTTGAAATAAATATCCTATGCGATTTCCTCTATACTCAGCTAGTTTCTTTCCTTTAAACCGCTCTATATCTTCACCCTTTAAAAGAATTTTCCCTTCTGTTGGACTAGTTGTTGTTGCAATACAATTTAATAACGTTGTTTTTCCAGAACCACTACTTCCCATGATACCAACAAACTCTCCAGCTACAATTTTAAAACTAATACCATCTATGGCCTTCGTAATATTATCCTTTTTTCCATAATATTTACGTAAAGATTCTACCTCTAATATCTTATCCACCATTCTTTATTTCCACCCTTTCATAATCACTAACGAAAAAATTTATTAATTATTTCTTTGAGTTTATTATATAAAATAATAATCACACATAAAACTTACAGTTAATGAAAGGTTTGTAAATAAAAAATAACCTTAGACAAATTATATCAATGCCTAAGGTTATAAACCTCACTTACTTATGGTACGGTTCAGCATTTCACAGTTTATTACAAAATAATAGTTGCTTTAAAAGCTTAAATCAACTTAATAAAATTTTTAAAAAAAATTTTTTCTTTAGTATCTTTTAATGACAAGATACATATACTATTATTAGATAAATAGGTATTTATCTTATCTGAAATCAATTTGACAAAACTTAATAATATGCTATAATGGAAGTAACAAAAACGCTTCACAATGTGCGACAAAGAAACATTGTTGATACAAATGCGCTTCACGATGTGCGACAAAGAAACATTGTTGATACAAATACGCTTAACAATGTGCGACAAAGAAACATTGTAAGAAAGTCCCAATGATTATCATTAGGACTTTCTTTTTTTCAGATAAGGTGATGCTATGAAAGAAAATGCTATGTATTTTGGGAAAAATGATATTTACCAGAAAATTAGAGATGCAGGTGGGAAATGGAATGATTCAAAAGAAAGACCTATTGTTTGTTTAATAGAGTCAACTGAAAAAGCTGGTCTTTATTGGGCAATTCCAGTGGGTAATTGGAAACATAGAAATCCACGAGGCCAACAAAGAATTAATAAATATATGTCTTATCCCGATGATGATTTAAGATCATGTTTTTATCACGTTGGTAAAACTACTATCAAATCAATTTTTTTTATTAGTGATGTTATACCTATAACTGATAGATATATCGAACGGGAATATCAGGGCTTTGATAATAAACTTTATGTAATTAAAAATAAAAATCTTCTACAAGCTCTTGAAAAAAAATTAAAAAAAATTTTAGCTTTTGAAGCTTCTCAAAACAATTATTTTCGCCAACATATAACTGATGTTAAAAAACTATTGATTGAAGAATTAGAACAAGAAAATGATACTAAATAACTTACATAAAAAAGACTACTTTCTAGTAGCCTTTTTTCATTTTATCAAGCAATACATTCCTACTTTTAACTTTTTTCTGAATAGCATTATACTTTTCTTTAATAAATAAGCTAAACAATAACAATCTATCCTTAATAGTTTTAGGTTTTAAAACTTCTAATTCCTCAAAATCTTCCACATCTTTAATAGGTATATCTTCGGGTATCCAAAAACTATCAAACATATTATAATACAAAGGACGATAAAAAAATTTAGGTAATCCATAGAATTTATACTTTTCTATAATGTCGCCCTTTTCGTCATCACACGAAATCTTTTTTACAATCTCCCTTATCATTGTAAAACCAAATGGAAGTTTATTTAATAAATACATTTTCGAATATAATCTTCTTAATGTAATGTCAATATCTTCCCAACTTTGAGAAATTACAATTATATCATTAGAATATTTTTTATCTGACACATAATGACGATGAAGCTTAAAATATTGTATTTCATTATGATGCATCTTCATCATTCGATTATTATACTCTATTGAGGCTTCATCTATTATAATTAAACTATCTTTGATGGCTTCTTTTTTTAGCATATGTATATCAGGAATATAACGAACTCCCTTTATTAAAGCATTAGAACAAACATATTTATTGGATCTATGTCAATATTTTGGACAACAAAAAGTTAGTTTTTAACATGCAATTTTAGCCTCATCTTCTACTTGTTGAGGGGTTTTATATTTTAATGATCCATGAATACGCTTTCTATTGTACCAACCTTCAATGTATTCAAATATGGCTAATTTAGCGGTATGAAAATCTATATATTTCACATGATGAATTTCTTCTTTTTTTAATACGGAGTGGAATGATTCAATAGGAGCATTGTCATAAGGGCATCCTTTACGACTAAAGGAATGCTGTATCCCCTTAGATTTCAGGTAACTCCCAAATTCCATGCTTGTGTAATCGACTAAAGAAAAGGGATTGCTCCCTTTCCCTCGTCTAAGAACCGTACGTGAGAGTTTCCAACTCATACGGCTCAAGCATTTCTTCACCTTTTCAGGCAGCAACAGTCATGTGAAGTTTTATCTTTCTTTGATAAAAGTACTTTTTATTTAAGAAAGGATTTTTTGAGATTTGTAACTTTGGGTGTCTGACAATGTTTATTCTCCTAAGGTTTATGAGAGTATAGTCATTTGTTGTGAATACCCATGGTTTGCTATCCTTTTCATGCCAGTATTTGTTCAATCTCCACCATTTGTTCTTGTTTGGGTGGCGATGCTTAGCCCACTGATGTAGTAAGTGATAGAGTGTGTTGTTGATGTATGAAAATACTTGACTTGCTACAACGTGTTTGTGGTAGTTAGTCCAACCCCTAATCACTTGATTTAACCTTCGTATCAAATCTGATTGCGTACTTGCTTTTCCTTCTTTGAGTATGATATTAATCAAGCTTTTGATGGAACTTTTAGAAGGTTTGACAATCAGCTTTCCTTTGAATTTGCGGAATGTCCACCCAAGAAAGTCGAATCCTTCATCAATATGCGTGATTAAAGTCTTTTCTTCAGATAACATTAATCCACGAGATTTTAGAAAACTGCTGACAATATCTTTGAGTTCTTCTGCTATTTCTTTTGAATTGGCTGTGATAATAAAGTCATCAGCATATCGGACTAAATTTACTTTTGTCTTAGCACGATAATGATTTTCTATGTTACCTTTAGAATTTCGATGGTATTTATCTTGAATTACTTTTTCAAGTCCATCTAATGTCATGTTTGCATAAAGACTAGAGATGGCTCCGCCTTGTGGTGAACCTGTTTCTGTTGAGAATAGCTTACCTTCATATTTGAAACCTGATTTTAGGAATTGTTTCATGATTCTTTTGTCCATTGGTATGTTAGTTTGTAGCCATTCGTGATTGATGTTATCAAAGCAACCTTTAATATCTCCCTCAAGTATCCATGTTGGTGAACACTTTCTGGCAAGTACAGAAAATATTTGTTCACACGCATCTTTTGCGCTTCTTCCTCGTCGGAAACCAAAAGAAATGGTATCTGCTTTAGTTTCAGCAATGGGTTCAAGTGCCAAAGCATATAGTGTCTGCATGGCTCTGTCATACATGGTTGGGATTCCTAATGGACGTTTCTTGTTTTTGCCTTTCTTTGCTATATATACACGCTTAAGTGGCTTTGCTCTATAGTGTTTATCAGTAAGTGAAAGTACAGCTTTCATTTTTGATGCAGATGTTGACCATAGTTTTTTGTCTACACCTGATGTATTTTTTCCTTTATTTGTGGTCACTTTTCTTACAGCATAGGCTTTAGCAGAAAAAGAGTGAGTTAATAAATATTGTATCCTTTTGGCTTTGTTAACATCACCGTTTGACGTTGCCTTAGCAATTCGGGTTTGTAACCTATTAACACCTTTTTCAATTGTAACCCAATCAATAGATTCCCACTGATTGGCAAGTGATTTTGTGTCTTTTAGACTCTCGGTTTTATCCGTCGTTGAGTTACTAGAATTCATAGGTTTACAATCCTTTCCTGCCAAGAAATACCGTTGGATAAGTCTGCACCCTTTCAGGTTAGGCCAAATTTTGAACCCCTATCCGACTATATTACATGATCGGCGTTCGCTTTTTATCCTTTTCTTCTGCCCTCTATATCTTTTCGTCCCCTTGCGGATAAATACCTCTTTTATGAGGAACATATAGGGTTTACCAAGTTCCACGTAATACATAATTATGAATGCCTTAGGAGTCACCTTTAAACCGGGAGTTCTTTATCCATTCGCATTGGTTTGACAGATCGCCTTTGCTCGACTCCTTACCTTTTGGTCAAAGCGTTTCAGCCTATTTCGCTTCTTCCTCGTAACGATTCCTACAGTGATTCACTTTATGTTCCCCATAGCATTCTTACTCTAGCAGTTGTCCCAGTTTTAGGCTACTAGAACTTCCACATTGTCTCGTGAGCTTTCTAACCTAAATATTACTATCCACGCTAGTCACGATAGAGTTACCCCGAATGGATAGGGTAGTCTTTCGACAATATATTACGCGACTTCTTGTCGCACTTGCGAGCCTAAATCGGAATGTAATACAAGTGTATCCGTAGGATGCTGAGAAGCATAAGCATTCTTTACAGCCTGTAAGGCTATATCTACAGTCATAGAAGTATCAAAAGAATACCCTATTATTTTACGAGAATGAAGGTCCATAACAGATGCAAGGTAGCACCATCCGTCTTTTATCGTATGTATATAGGTAATATCCGTTACCCATTTTTGATTGAGTGCAGTGGTTTTAAAATCACGATTAAGTAGATTAGGATATTCTATGACTTTCTGTTTGGTTGAATAAGGTCTATACTTTTTGACTGTAATAGCGTGAATACCAAGCTTTTGCATCATTCTCTGTACTCTTTTTACGCTAGCTGTGTATCCTTTTTCTAAAAGCATATGATGTATTTTAGGCGCACCATATCTTCTTTTAGATTGAGTATAGATGTTATAAATTTCTTTTTTTAGTTCTCTATTTTCAATTTCTCGATTAGAAGGAGTATGACAAAGTGCATGATAATAAGAGCTACGAGAAACTTCTAGTATTTTACACATAGCCTGTATAGAATGTTCATCTGACTGGTCTGTAATAACTTTAAATAATTGATCGTCATTTATGGTTTGGCGAATATGGTGATAGCCTTTTTTAAGATGGTATTCTCCTCTTGAAGGCGTGCTATTTGTTTTTTCAATTCTTCCATATCGTCTAATGTGGTAGTTTTTCCATCGGATATTAATATAGGGGAAAATCTTTTGATCCATTTATATATAGTGACATCTGAAACACCATATTCGCTGCTTAATTCTTTTACAGAACGACCAGAATGATAAAGATCTACAATTGTTTTTTTAAAATCTTGATTGAATTTTTTATTGCTTATTATGGACACATCCTCTCAGTTATTATTTTATAGATTTAATCAATTTGTGTCCATAAAACTATACTAACACCAAACCAACTATAACAAATTTTTTATATTTATTTTTTATATAACATATCTATATGTGGAATATTATCCTCTAGATATTCTTCCGAAACTGCTTTAAAGCCAAGACTACTATAAAAATTAAGTAAATATGCTTGTGCTTGAATTTTAATAGTATCTTCATTTAAATTATTTTCTACAAACTCAATGGCTTTTAACATCATTCCTCTTGAAATTCCTTTACCACGATAATTTTTCTTAGCGGCTACTCTTCCTATTGATATTTCATCGTAAGAAACCCCCTTTTCCAAAATTCTTAAGTATGCAACTACTTCTCCATTTTCTTCAGAAAATAAATGATACGAATTTAAATCTTTATTATCACAGTCAAGATATGCACACTCCTGCTCCACAATAAATACTTCATTTCTTAATGCTAAAATTTTGTATATTTCTTCGACATTAAGTTCCTTAAATTTTTTAATCTTCCAATTCATTAAATTACCTCCATCTACATTAAATATTATGTCTTAATATAATACTTAAACTCCTCTAATAAACATAAAAGCACTGAATCTAATTCCTCCTTAAAAAGGCCCTAATGGAATGAGACTCAGTGCTTTGTAATATTCTTACCCGGGGATAAGAATAAGCATCGTATTATTTAATTATTAAATATGATAGCATGTATCTAACTTTTACACAATAGTAAATTCAAACCAGTCGGCAAATTACTATTTACCTTATACTTAAAAGTTTGATTAACATTTATTTAAGCTCCTTCAATTATAACATATTTTGTAAATATTTACTGCTAAACTTATTATATTTTATTACTTGTGATACGGTATTTTCACCAGCAAAATAACCCTAACCAAGTAATTTCAATGCTTAAGGCTAAAAATCTCACTTATTTATGGTACGGTTCGCCCTTTATAATCCTAAATCCTCTATATACTTGTTCAAGTAAAATGACTCTCATTAATTGATGAGGAAAAGTCATAGGTGAAAAAGAAAGTCTATAATCTGATCTTTTTAAAACTTCTTTGGATAAGCCTAATGATCCTCCTATGATAAATGTAATATGACTATTTCCAGATACCCCTAACCCATTTATTTTTTCTGCCAATTCTTCTGATGATAGCATCTTGCCCTTTATATCTAAAGAAATTACATACATACCATCTTTTATATTTTTTAATATCTTCTCTCCCTCTATATCCTTTATATTCTCCATTTCCTTATCGCTTAAATTCTCTGGAGCCTTTTCATCAGATACTTCTATAATATTTATTTTACAATATCTACTCAGTCTTTTTTTATATTCATCAATAGCTCCTGTAAAATACTTCTCTTTAACCTTTCCTACTCCAATAATAGTTATATTCATATATCTACTCCTTTTCATTAAAATAGACGAGGATTACCTCGTCTCAGACTACAAACAAATTGCATTTTTACAAAGTCATAAAAATAAGGAACAATTATTGAGAATTTGTGAAAATATAGAATAAGTGAGAAAATCATTAGCATTACACTGTTTGAGCATAGCGAGTTTGTAATGCTATTTTCGAGTGTTTCTATATATTTTCCAAATTTGAAAATTTAGTGACGTTTTTTATGCCTTTGTTTACAAGAATAGACGAGGGTTTCCTCGTCTATTATACTACTAAATATTTAGGTACTTCATTACAATAATCACAATTATGTGGACTTGACCAATCTGTAAAAGATATTTTGTCTAATTCATATATATCTGGGGATTGTTCATAAACTTCCAAAAAATCATCAATTGCTTCTGATAAATGCTCTGGGCATACAACATACATTTTATCCACTCCCAGCTTTCTTTAGTAAGTTTTTGGTGTTGCTTTAAAAGTCACTTGAAATTCTAAATTCCTTTGATTTCTTAAAACTTCTATTTTCACTGTATCATTTGGTCTATATTGATAAAGTGATCTCATAAGTTGAGTCATCCCTTCTATCTTTTGACCATTCATAGAAAGAATAATATCTCCTTTTTTGATTCCTGCTACCTCTACAGGCGAATTAGGAGATACTTCCATCACGATCACACCTTGATTGACTCCTAAATCATTTTGATAATTTCTAATATAATATCCTACATCAATTCCTTTTATGCCAAGATATACTTTGGTGAATTCTCCTCTTTTGATAAATTCATCTACAATAGGCTTTGCAATATTAATAGGGATAGCAAATCCAAGTCCTTCTCCTGTTTGAATTTTTACTGTATTGATCCCTACTACTCTTCCTTTTTCATCTAAAAGAGGTCCTCCACTATTTCCTGGATTGATAGAAGCATCCGTTTGAATCAATCCCTCTATACTCTGAAACTCATTAATTTCAATTCTTCTTTCCAATCCACTAATAATCCCTGATGTAACCGTTCTTTCAAAAGCCAGCCCTAATGGATTTCCAATGGCAATGGCTAATTGCCCTACTTGAATTTCATCAGAGTTTCCTAGCTCTGCAACTGGAAGATTCTTCTCAGATATTTTTACAATAGCTAAGTCCAGAAGGGGATCATTCCATAAAACCTTGGCCTTTAGATCTTTTCCATTATCTAATAATACCTTTACTTCCTCTGTTTCTCCATCATTGACTACATGAGAATTTGTCAAGATATATCCTCTAGGATCTACAATAACTCCTGTTCCAACTCCTTGACCTTTTCTTACTCCAAATAAAAAATCTCTTTGTAAGGTTACTGTAGTAATTCCTACGACAGAAGGCATAGCTTTTTTAACTACTGTTGGAATCACACTCAATTTTTCATCCTTTGTAACAATTTCTATATTTTGTGGAGTAGTTTTGTTTTCTGTATTGGGATAGGGTATATATTTACCATATAGATACATAGGTGCCAAATAAGCAGTTAAAATTCCCCCAATGAGTGCAGATACCAAACTTACTAAAATGATTTTAAATAATGAAATATTATTCTTTTTTTTATAAGTAGGTTTTGGAGGATCTATATAGTATTTTGAAGAATCATTCTCCTCCTTATGAAAATCATGTTCATCAAAACTCATTTTATCCCTCCCTCAAAGGATTATTTACATAAAGAATAAACTTGACTCACTCGATCTCTATAAGTTAAATCCACAGAAACATCTAAGCCCATTTTAATTTTTTTACTAGTTAATATATTTTTTACTGTTTCAAAAGCCAATTCTGGAAAATTATTTTCTTGGCTTAAATGTCCTAACAATACTTTTGTAACAGGAATTTTTTGATTGACCATTTCTGCAATAATTTCTCCTGCTGTTTCATTAGAAAGATGTCCATACTCTCCCATAACCCTTTTTTTTAGATACCAAGGATACCTTCCCATTTTAAGCATTTCTACATCATGGTTAGATTCTAAAAGTAGAAGATCTGATCCTTTTATTTCTTCTTTTACCCTATCATCTACTACTCCTAAATCTGTAGCAATACTAACCTTTACAGCATCATGATAAAAAGAAAATCCAACAGGCTCTTTTGCATCATGAGAAATAGGATATGGCTTTATTTTGATATCTTCTATATGAAATGTTTCTCCTGTCTGAAAAAATCTTATATTGTCTTCGCCTACTTTTCCTATTTTATCTTTCATTTCTTTCCAAGTATTATTATTTGCATATATTGGAATATTAAACCTTCTAGATAAAATTCCTATTCCTTTTATATGATCATTATGCTCATGAGTTACTAAAATCCCACATACTCTTTTCATATCTTTTCCAATACTCTCTATTGCTTGGGTAACTTTTTTTCCTGATAACCCTGCATCTACTAGTAAACTTGCTTTTTCACTAGCTATATATTGACAATTTCCACTACTTCCACTAGCTAGTGAACAAAAAGTAAAAGCCATAATCTTCCTCCTATTTGAGCAACATTTTATTTCATTATATCTTATTTATAGAAAAACGAAAAGACAGGATTGTCTCCTGCCTTTACTCTACTCTTTTGATTTTTGCTCCTAAATAAGATAATTTATTTTCAATCCATTCATATCCTCTATCAATATAATGGACACAATCTACTTCCGTAGTACCTTCTGCCATAAGTCCTGCTACAACTAAAGCAGCTCCTGCTCTGAGATCTGTAGCTGCAACCTTCGCTCCAGATAATTGTTTAATTCCTTGAATCACAGCTACATTTCCCTCTACTTTAATATCTGCTCCCATTCTTTTTAATTCATCTACATGTTTGAATCTTCCTTCATAAATAGTTTCTGTCACAATACTTGTCCCTTGTGCTTGTGTTAAAAGGGCTGACATAGGCTGTTGAAGATCTGTTGGAAATCCTGGGTATACTAATGTTTTAATATTGACACTCTTCGTTTTATCTTTTCCTATTACCCTGATAGACTCTCCATATTCTTCTATTTTTACTCCCATTTCTCTTAACTTAGCAGTTATAGGATCTAAGTGTTTTGGAATAACATTATCAACAATTACATCTCCACCTGTAGCTGCAGCCATAATCATAAAAGTCCCTGCTTCTATTTGATCTGGAATCACACTATATGTGCATCCTTTTAGCTTTTTCACTCCATGTATTTTTATTACATCTGTTCCTGCACCTCGTATATCTGCACCCATAGCATTTAAAAAATTTGCTACATCTACAATATGAGGTTCTTTGGCTGCATTTTCAATGATGGTTTTGCCCTTTGCCATACAAGCTGCCATCATAATGTTAATGGTAGCCCCTACACTTACCACATCTAAATAAATTTCTGTACCCTTTAACTCTTCTGCTTCTACATGAATCATACCATGCTCAATAGTAACTTTAGCCCCTAATGCCTCAAATCCTTTTATATGTTGATCAATCGGTCTTGATCCAATATTGCATCCTCCTGGAAAAGATACCTTCGCTTTTTTAAATCTTCCCAAAGATGCTCCTAAAAGATAATAAGACGCCCTTAACTCCTTGGCCATTTCATAAGAAGCAACACATTCTTTGATACTACTAGAATTTACTGTCATTACTTTTTTTTCTTCGTCAAAGGATACTTGTGCACCCAATTGTATAAGAATCTTCTCTAGGACATGCACATCCTCTATATTAGGTAAATTCTCTATATTACAAATATCTCCTGCTAAGATAGCAGCAGGAATAATCGCTACTGCTGCATTTTTAAATCCACTAATATTTACTTTTCCTTTTAATGGATATCCGCCTTGGATCAAAAGTTTACTCATAAGGTATTTCCAGCCTTTCAGCATTTTATTCTATCCATCCGTTTTTATACAAAACGTATATTGGTTATTTTTACATTAAAACCTCATTACATTATATCACTAATCATATCATTTGATAAGTATATGACGAAAGGAAAATAATACAAAAAGTAGAAGTCTATTTTGACTTCTACTTTAATAATTTTCATAGGCTGGAATAAAAACAATATTTCCATCTTTTAACGTAAGTCTCCAAGCTGGAATAGCTGTTCCTGATTTTATATTTCCAGAATTTGTAAGGCTAATATGAGATGGATCAAACCAATATCCTAGATCTATTTTTTTAATTCGTACTTGTTCATCGTTATTTTGGATTTCTTCCATAGACTTTAGCAGAGCTTTTGTAGCTGGAATAATTTCTTTTTTATTTTCATCAAATTTTAAAGGCTTAAGCCACAATCTTTCGAATCTTTTTACTCCTGATTCGTTTACAATTATATGCATATAGCTAATTTCTAAAAACTGACCTTTATATTTTTGCTTAAAACACACATGATATCCCTCAGGTGTTTTTATTGTTTTGTCATAAACTACATCCCCATTCATAAAATCATATTTTTGAATAAATATCTTGGCTTCATGAATGGCTTTTTCTTCATCAATATTTTTTATATGAATTTGATCATCTTTATCTTCATAGACAATCGTTTTGTGATTCACTACATTTATAGATCTTGTATCTTCATTTTTAATATGAAATTTTTCTTTCACTTCTTTTTCATTATAAGTTTTATATTCTACATTTAACACTGGAAGTTCTAGTACTGTCTTTGGTACTTCTGTTTCTATTTTTATATTTTTTTCTTTTAATATTTCTATTACATCTGTTATATTTCTATCATATACCATAGATGAAGCACTTTCTTTAAAAATATCTTTTTCTATATTATAAATAAGAAAAAGATTGGTAACTACTAGTGCAATAATTAATATATTTTTTGCTTTTGACCAATCCATTTTTTCCACCACCTATTACAGGGATGAATGCCACAACAATTTTCCTGTAGCTGCATCAAAATAATAAACGATTTTGTCTATTTTTATAATCCATATCAAACTTAATTCATTAGGCTGTTTATTTGAATCATCATAATATCCTATTTCAATACTTTTTACTTTTTCTAACACTTGATCTGTAATATTTTTTTGACTTACTTCTTGATTTATTTTTGCATAATCTTTTTGGATCATTGGAAAATTCATATCTATAATTTGAGGAGAGGATAAAATATGGTTTTGTTCTTTGTCTCCTAAAAACTTCATGGCTACTTTCTCTCTTTTTATAAATCTTTTGTAAGAAATAACTTGTTCTCCTAATACTTTTACTTCAATAGGTGCATCTATTATTTTTCCCTCATCATGATAATAAACAGGGAGATTATTGAGTCCATATCCAAATAAAAAGACATAGCCCTTTTGATTTTTTTCCTCAAATGTCTTTATTTCTTTTAAATATCCATTGATTCCTTCCATATCGCCATGTTCTCGAACAAATGAAATAGCAATTTGTGTTGCTTCATCAAGTTTCATACTTTTAGAAGCCTTTCCTTCATCTATTTTTTCTACATATTGAAGTCTTCCCATATGATCGATCTTTAAAGCCTTTTGTCCATATCCGTACATATAGATTACAGATCCATTTGTTTCTCTAATTTTTCTTACAAAATCAAGGTTTTCTCCAAAAAAAGTTCCAGCGAATGCTTCTACCTGTTCTTCGCTAAGGGAATCAATTTCTTTCACTACTTCTATATTATGTAGATCCTCGCCACCTTCAATAGGCATCAAAGTATTATTGTTTATCCCATAAATATCTGTTAGAGCATAATAGGCTTCATAATTTCCCTGCTCTATGTTTTTAATAACTTTTGAAAAATTTTCCACTTTAGGAGTTCCACGAACTACGTAATAAGCATTTCTTTTTTCATCTGCCAAATAAATACAAGATTCATCCATTAATGATATTAAAATCTTATCAAACCCTTCAATTTTTTCATAAATGCCTAGCTTTTTTTGCTGGGTTATATTACTTAAAAGTTGTGGAGACATGCTATACCCAAACTGCATTTCTATAGAACGAAATTTTTGAAGCTCTATCCATTTTTCTTTGTTAATCTTTTCAATAGAACTACTTTCTAAAAAATAGGATTTCTTAAAAATTTTAACAACTTCATTCCACATGTTATAAGAATCTGAATGGAGAACTGTATGAAGACCACCCCCAAAGTTGATTGTAAAACTTTGGGGGCTTAAAATGTCAGAAATGTTGTCTGAATGATTTATATTGTTCATGTTTACCACCTCTGTATCCTTTACAGAGGGTGTAATTTTATCTAATGAAATTTTTTCCCATAATTGTTGATTTAAAGCAATACTTAATGTAAAAAGTATAGCTAAAAGAAGAGTTTTAAATTTTTCTATATTAAAGTTTTTCATGAGCACACACCCTAATCATTACTTTTTGTCTAGGATGTCATCTAATATGTTTGTAACATTTGTTTTAGGTATACGTTCGAGTGTCTCATTCATTTCTTCTTCTTTATCTTTGACAGTAAAGTATTTTGTAATAGGATCCTTAGATTTTCCATCTTTATCCTTTATGTCAAAAACCATCTTATATTCTCCTGCAGATAAGTCTTTTAATTGTTTATTATAAAATTTAAGACTTTCTCCTTGATCTACTTTCTCAGGACCAAAAATGAGTGTATCTTCTTTTTCTTCTTTGTATACACTTAAAGAAACAGATACATTTTGTATAACCTGCACAGAAATAAGGACACTTTTTTGAACAATAATATCTCCCTTAGGGCTAATGATTTCTATAGGTTCTTTATTTACATTGACATTTACTTTGCTTTGAACCGTCTTGTAAGCAGCATGCCCAGTAACACTCGATGCTCCTAATATGACTATAATCAAAGCACTCGTAATGATTTTTCTGTTCATTGTGATTCCTCCCAGTTTACATACGAATCCCTTGTAATAACCACATTATAACCTATTATTATTACAAACATATTACACCCGTTTTAAAATACAATTACACCCCTTCATATAGGGGAATAAAAATAGTTACTTCAGTTCCTTTTCCCTCTTCACTTTTTATCTTTATATCTCCATCATGAGCTCTTATAATTTGTTGAGCAATAGAAAGACCTAGTCCTGTTCCCCCTAATTCTCTAGATCTTGCTTTATCTACTCGATAAAATCTTTCAAAGAGTCTTGGAAGATCTTCTGAAGGGATTCCTATTCCATTATCAGAAATTTTTAATATTCCTTGATTATTTTCTTGGTCTAAAGAAATGTTTATTTCTCCTTTTTCTGGTGTATATTTAATAGAATTACTTAATATATTTAAAATCACCTGCTCTATTTTGTCTGAATCTACAAAAGCTTTCATTTCCTCATTTTGTGGAAAAAAACTTATATTTTGTTTTTTATTTTTTGCATTAATGCTTATTTTTAAAATAGAATTTTCAATAATTTTAACCAAGTTGTTTTCCTTTTTATTCCAACTTACTCTTTGATAGTCTAATCTTGAAAGTTGAAGCAAATCTTTCACCAAACGATCCATTCGATCGGCTTCACTTATGACTACATTTAAAAAATATTCTGCTACATTTTTTTGATCTAATGCTCCATCTAATAAAGTTTCTGTATAGCTTTTAATACTCGTAAGTGGCGTCTTTAATTCATGAGATACATTGGCAACAAATTCTTTTCTCATATTATCTAGCTTTTGTCTTTCTGTAATATCTTGTATCACCATAACAATGCCTGTATTTTCTCCCTTTTCATCTTTAAAGGGAGCATAATTTGCATGAAAAATAGACTCTTTAAAAATGATATTCCTGCTTCCTGTCCAGTCTTTTGAATTTTCTTTAATAAAAGGGAGTGTTAACTCTTTATTAAATTTTCCTATAATTTCATCATAACTTGTGTTTTGTATATTTTCATCTGATAACTCTAGCATCTTCATAGCAGTAGGATTTGCATGCATAATTTTTCCTTCTTGGTTGGTAGCAATAAGTCCATCTGCCATATAACTTAAAATAGTCTCTAATTTACTTTTTTCACTTGAAATTTCGGAAAGAGTAGCATTTAATTTTTCTCTTGCATAATTAAACATTTCTGCCAATTGACCAATTTCATCGTCTGATTTTACTTCTACGACTTGATTAAAATCTCCCTTAGCCATTCTTGCTGCTTTAATAGTTACATCATTAATAGGCTCTGTAATACTTCTAGCAATCCAAAATCCTAATACAACCGTTATAATGAGCGCTAAGAGAGTAGCTTTTGTTAAAATCATTTTTGATTTATCTAATGTGTTATAAATATCAGAAAGATCTGCCCGAATATATAAAATACCTTTAATTTCATGATTCTCATTTTGTATAGGAAACGCCATATTCTTGGTAATAATTTCTTTAGCATGATTATTAATCGTAATATCTTTCTCTCCTACTTTTCCATTCCTAGAATCTGTTAAAAGAGTGTAATCTAATACCTCTAAAGCATTATTATTGGTTCCACTATTTTTGCTTCTTGCTACAATTTTAAACTCTCTATCTACAATAAATATCTCTTCCTTTAATCCTGTGGGCCACTGATCAATATTTTTTTGAATTTCTTCTTTATTCTCATCTAAATCTTCAAATTTTCCTATACTTTGAATCAAAACTTCTCTTCTTCCTAAATTTGTAAGATTTTCACTTACCATTCCTAAATGGTATTCTTGGAACTCTTTGATAATAAATACACCTACAATCAGCATAGCAATATAAACAGGTAGAAAGTATATGGCAATGAACTTCCACCTTATACTTTTAAACATACTATGCCCTCCTGAAGTAGTAACCTACTCCTCTTTTAGTCAATATATATTTGGGATTACTTGAATGATCCTCTACCTTTTCTCTTAATCTTCTTATGGTAACATCCACTGTTCGAATATCTCCATAATATTCATAACCCCATACTTCTTCTAAAAGCTGTTCTCTTGTAAATACCTGATTTTCTTGTGTGGCAAGATATTTCAAAAGTTCAAATTCTCTTAAAGTAAGCTCTATCACTTCTTCTCTTTTTTTCACTTCATATTTATTTAAATCTATATTTAAATCTCCTGAAATAATATTATGCATTTTATCATTTGACCCATTATTTTCAATTCGTCTAATATTGGCTTTGACTCTTGCTAAAAGTTCCCTCATACTAAACGGCTTTGTAATATAATCATCTGCTCCTAGTTCAAGACCTAATACTTTATCTACTTCTTCTTCTTTTGCTGTAAGCATCAAAATAGGCATATTAAAATTTTCTCTTATCTTCTTACATACTTGAAAACCATCCATTTCAGGAATCATCACATCTAATAAAATTAAATCCGGTTCTACTTCATAAGTTGTTTTTACTGCATCTTGACCATCAAAGGATACACTTACATCATATCCTTCTTTCTCTAAATTAAATTTTAGTATATCTGAAATAGATTTTTCATCATCTACAACTAATACTTTCTTACCCATCCACTCATCACCTCGACGAAATCTCTTCATTTTTTATTACTATATTATATCATATCTATTTAAAAATAACTTTCGTTTCATATATACTACATTTATATTTGACTTAAAAAAATATATAAAAGTTCCATTTTTATTCAAAATATTTTTCGATTTTTTCTCCTTTTCCTAATGCATATAAAATATCATGTAGTCTTTCAAATCCATCTTTTTGAGCCATTGATTTTACGATTTCAAAGGACTCTTTGTATGCCAACGTTTGATCTAACTCCCCAAAATCATTCGTAAGCTGTTCCATGGTATATTCTTTTCCATCAAAAGATATTCCTTCCCCCCAGCTATATCCTGTTTGAACATATTCTTGATAAAGAGCCATTCCTTCTGTAAACCATAAAGGATAATTTCCCTTTGCAATATCATCTACAATCAAATGGGTAAACTCATGGACCATAGGCCCTTGATTCAGAAAAGTATCTTCTATATCTTGATCTTTAGGCACCCATACCTTTGGAGATAAAATCTGAATGGTCGAAGCTAGATATACTCCCATAGGTGGTTCTCCCTTTTTTAAAAAAGAATTTTTCATGAGCTTTTCTGGATCCTCGTAAACAATCACTACAGTTTTTTCTTTTGGATAATAAGAAAATGCATTACATACTTGATTGTAATGCTCTTCAGAAGCTTTTGCAACTAGGTCAATCACACTTTCATCTTCCAAATCATACCTTATTATAAAATGACTAGTTTCCCTCACTTTATAATCTTTTGTTTTAAATAAAATCAATTCCTGTTGTACTTTTTTTAAAGCAGGATAAGCATAAACTTTTAATACATTTCTATATACAATCCCACTACTTAATAAAAAAATAATACCTATCAAAATAATAATTTTAACATTCCATCTTGTTTTCATTTGTATCCCCCTTTCAAAATGGTATGTAAATGGGGCATACAAGTTTATTATATCACATGATTATGTAAACTTCATTGGAAATTCTAGTCACTTATTGTATGAACATTTCATGAATTTTTAGCATACATTAATATTGAAAATAGATAATTTGGAGTGAGCATGATGAAAATGAATGTAAACAAAATAAGATCCCAATTTGTTCATCCCGTCATCGTAGCGAGAATGTCTGCTGGAACAAAAGAATATATTCCCGTTATTGTATATAGTAACGGAACTTGTGATCACATAAGAGATTGTATTATTGAAGCAGGTGGAAAAATAAAATACCATATCCCTCTTATTAATGCCATTGCAGCAGAAATTCCGGCAAAATCTATTGATCATGTAGCTGCTCACCATATGATTCAGTTTATCAATCAAGATGCAAAAGTTTTTAAGTGTATGGATAACGCATCTTTAGCTGCTGCAGGACATAGAGTTCATGATTTAGGATATACCGGAAAAGGAGTAGGTATTGCAATACTCGATACAGGGGTATACCCTCATGATGATCTCGTAAAACCAACAAATCGTATTATAGGTTTTAAGGATTTTGTAAACAATAGAAATTATCCTTATGATGACGATGGCCATGGAACACATGTAGCAGGAATTGCTGCTGGAAGTGGATATGCAAATGAAAAATATACAGGAATAGCTCCTGAGGCAAATATCATAGGAATAAAGGTATTAGATGAAACAGGAAGTGGATCTACGTCAGATATCTTAGCAGGTGTTCAATGGACTATTGACAACAAAGACAAATACAATATAAAAGTTTTGAATATGTCCTTAGGATCTCCTGCTGATAAATCATATCAACAAGATCCTCTAGCAAAAGCGGCTGCTGCTGCTGTGAATAGTGGTTTAACAGTCATTACAGCTGCAGGAAATAGTGGTCCTAATCCTAGCTCTATTACAAGTCCTGGAAATAGTCCTTCTGTCATAACCGTTGGTGCTGCAGATGATAACAAAACTACTTCTTATGAAGATGATTTTGTTGCTGACTTCTCAAGTAGAGGGCCTGCTATTGGTGGTGTTTCAAAACCAGATCTAGTAGCTCCTGGAGTAGATATTATGTCTTTATCTAACAAAGGACACAGTTCCTATGTGACCCATTCAGGAACTTCTATGGCCTCTCCAATGGTAGCAGGAACTGCTGCTTTAATGTATGAAAAAGATCCAAATTTATCACCTTCACAAGTGAAACAAAAATTATTAGGAACTGCTGTAAACATTGGAGATACTAGATATGCAGAGGGAGCAGGAATCTTAAATATAAGAGCAGCACTGGATATTCATTCTGATGAAGCTGTAAACCCAAACTATGAACAGCCTCAATATAATGAAAAACCACAACCCCGAAGACGTCCTACGAGAAAGTCTAGAAGAAATTTATCTTTTTTAGAAAATCTACTAGATCCTAGCCTACTTCCTCTATTGCTTCTTTTTTTATAAAATCTATCTACTAAAAAATTCGCATATTCCTACAGGAACATGCGAATTTTTAAATTTATTTATTTAAATATTTTAATGGATTTACAGGCACACCATTTTTTCTTACTTCAAAATGCAGATGTGGTCCTGTACTTCTTCCAGTATTTCCGACTTCAGCGATTTTTTGTCCTTTATATACTTTTTGTCCTACTGAAACTAATAATTTACTATTATGTGCATAATAAGTTTGTGTACCACTACCATGCTCTAAGATAATACATTTTCCATATCCACTTTTCGTTCCTGCAAATACTACTTTTCCTCCATCTGCCGCGGATACAGGAGTTCCTATAGGTGCAGCTAAATCAATTCCTGTATGCTTTCTTCCCCATCTATACCCAAAAGGAGATGTTAACCTTCCACGGGTAGGAGTTCCTAATTTTCCAGTAGGTGCAGTAAGTGGGCGTTTTTTCGTTCCTTTTAATACAATTTGCTTTACAGGTTCTTTTGTAATCTTCTCTTCTAAAATTTTTTTAGATTCTTCCACGCCATTATGACTTATAATTTGAGCTACTATTTCTTTAATTCCATCTTGTCCCTCTATTTTAATTTTATTTTCTTTTTCATAAAGAGCATTTGTTTCTTCAAATTCAACTTCATAAGGAATTTTTTCTTGATAGTTTACTTTTTCAATAGTCTTTACAGTTAAAAGAGATTTGGGCACAAGAAGACTTACTTCTTGATCGATTTGTATTTTGTCTGGATTAATATCCGGATTGGCATGAGTCAATTCATCTAAACTTAAGTTATATTTTTTAGCAATAGTCCAAAATGTCTCTCCTTGTTGAACTTTGTGAATCTTCTCTTCCTCTGTGCCTTGTAATACAAATTTTACTGCATCTTTTTCATCCTTTAATTTTTTTATCTCTATTTTCACTGGTTCTATAGATACTTTTTCTACAAAAGAGATCTTTTCAAATTTCTTTTGAGGATCTGCATACATATCTTTGATATCCTCTAATACCTTCTGAGCATTTTGTTTTGAAGATAAAGCAGTAATCACTTTTCCATCTGCTTTGATTCCATAAGCATTTACTTTAAAATTAAGAGTTTTTAAAATTTCTTTTTTTATTTTTTCTGGACTTGTAATCTCTTCATCTTTTGCTCTCATTTTGTCATAAATAATATCTTCATCAAAGGTAATCTTTGTATGATATTCTTTGTGTAATTTAGATTGTATTTCATCTACTATGTGGGTAAAATCATCTTTATCTCTTACAATTCCTATTTCATTTCCACCCACTTTTACCATATATGCTTTATTGTAATTATAGGCAAATAAAGAAATTGCTAAAATCACTACGACTAAAATACCCGTATAAATTTTTCTATTCCCTTGCATATTGAATTTGTTATAATAATCTAATATAATTTTTTTCAATGTCTGGGAGCTCGAATCCGCTTTCATACCTTGCTCTCCCTTCCTTATCCACAGTAATTTATTCAAATTTTATTGAGATTTTTTTAACTGTCATTATCAGCTTTTCTATTATATCATACTTTCAAAATGTATCAACCTTAATATGGATTCTTTTTGAATAGTTTATGTATAATAATGGATTTTATTCCTTTTCATACCTAAGCCATTTTTTAAATTCCTCCCTTAAGCTTTGATTAGAAACCTTTTCACATACCCCAATAAAATCTTCTGTATTTGCATTTTTGTACTTATATTTATCAAAATATACTTTCATAGCTTGAAAAAATATTTCATCCCCCAATTTTTTTCTTAGTTCCTTTATAAATATAGCTCCTTTATAATAAACTAAAGCTTGATATTCATGAGCATTTTCAAACTTATGAATGCTTCTACATACTCCATTTTTATGACTAGGATTTCTGCTTTCATAAGCTTGATAGGGTCTAGCAATCAAATCTTTATAAACCTCATTCATTTTTTCTTTTCCATATTTTTTTTCATAATACAAAAGGGTAGAATACTCGGTAAGGGCTTCATCTAGCCAAGGCTCATTCACTTCATCATTTCCTACAATCCCATACCACCATTGATGAGCTGCTTCATGAACTACGATATATTCTAATATTTCTTTATACTCTTTTTTATAAATAGATTGATCAATAAAAACTAAGTTAGGATATTCCATTCCTCCAATAAAAAAGTCAGAAGCCGCCACAGAAAATTGTTTATATGGATATTTTCCATAACATTCACTAAAAATTTTTATAGAATCTTTTGCACAAGATAAAGCTAAATCTCCAAAAGGATCCTCAAAATAATAAGAAAATACTTTTACCCCATCTATTTCGTCTTCCATAGATTTATAATTTTCACTACCAATCATAGCAAAATCTCGTACATTTTTTGCCTCTAACGTCCATCTTGTTTTTCCATCTACTTTCTCTCTTTTTATACACTCTCCTGTATGAGCAAATATATACTCATTAGAAGTTGAAACTTCTACTCTATAATTAGCTATATCACTATAGAAAGGATCTCCAATAGAATAATAGGGTTCTAAATTCCATCCTTTTTTATCAAATACTGCTACAATAGGGTACCAATTTGCAATATTAACTGTATGCTCTCCATATCCAAATCTTCCGTAAGAAGGTGGGATTTTTACAGAGAATTTTATATCAAGCTCTATCTTTTCACCGGGTTCTAAGGAATTTTTTAAATTTACTTTTAAAACTGTATCTCCTAACCCCATCACCCCATGATTTAAGGGCTCACTATTTTGTTGGACGTCTTCAATTTGTATATAACCCTGTTCAAAACCATTAGGATACGCTCGATCCATTTCATTTTTTTCAAAAGGTACTGTATCTTCTTTTTTAAATGTATTAGGATATAGATGAAAATATAGAGCTTGAAAAGCTGTATTGCTTTGATTGGTATATTTTACTTTCTCATTTCCTGTGATGATTCTTTCGACAGGATCAAAATCTATCTCCATTTTGTACATTGTTATATTTTTATCATAAGGTATTTTTTTCCCTTGAAAGGTTTCTATGATTTGAAGTTTTGCTCCTATGGCTGCTACTGCCAAAATACATATAATTACAGTCCATAGAACTATCTTTCTCTTCATGAAAAATCGAATCACCTTATACCCCTCCATTCTATTAGTCTATATATATCTATATGTATAGTCTTTTACAATATGTAATTTATTTTTATATCCTAAATTGAATTTAACTCTAGGATAAAATATCCCTTAAAAATAAGTTATGATATAATGTAAATTAGAGTAATTCAAATGGGAGGGAATACTATTGCTTTTTATACAACAAACAACAGAAATGGATCTGGGAGATACGCCTATTGAAAATATATTTATCAATGATTTTATGCCCATGGCAAATGGAACTTATGTAAAAGTATATCTTCTTGGATACAAATATGCTCATGATAAAGATCTATCCCTTTCTATTAATCATCAAACCATCGCAAGACACCTAAGTATTCCTTTATCTGATGTTTTAGACGCATGGGATTTTTGGGAACAAAAAGGAATTATAAAAAAGCATTCTTCTGATGATTCTTCTGAATACAGCATAGAATTTTTAAATTTGAAACAGCTTTATATTGATAACAATTTTAAAGCCATCAATATCTCCACAGAAGATGAAAAACCTAGTATATACAGCTGTTCCGCTTCTGATTTAATAGAAGCCAATAAGGTTCCTGAAATTAAGGATATGTTTTATCATATTAATCAAACTATAAGAAGAAGTCTTGTTCCTAAAGAAATGATGGAAATACTTGAATGGATTTATAATTATAATATGGATCCTGATTTAATTGTAAGAGCTTTTATGTATAGTGTAGAACATAAAAAAATCAAAAATATAAAATATATTGGTGCCATTATAAGAAACTGGTACGACCAAGGAATTACCAATATGGATAAATTAGATGACTATTTAGAAAAAACAGATCTTCGGTATACTCAATATAGAAAAATATTTAAAGCATTAGGTTTTCATTTTAGAGAACCTTCAGAAGCTGAAAAAAATACAATCAATCAATGGATTGATGAATGGAAATTTAATATAGATATTATTTTAAAAGCTTGTGAAAACTCTAAAAAAACTTCTAATCCTAATATCAATTATATACACAGTATTCTTCATGCTTGGAAAAATGATAGCGTAAAAAGCATAGAAGATATCAAAAATAAAGAAACAAAAACGCCTATTCCAAAGAAAACAATAAAACCTTCTTCCAATAGATTTCACAATTTTGAACAAAGAACTTCCAAATACACGAAAGATGAACTTGAAAATCTTTTAAGAAAAAAATAAGGTAGGTGTCTATCTTGCATGATAAATTTACAAGAGAAATCCTTAGAGAATATGAAAAAATTAGAGATGAAGAACATAAAAAATTAGAGCAAAGAAAAAAAGAAGTTTATACAAAAATTCCAAAAATAAAAGAAATAGATGATGAAATTTCCAAAACAGGCATACTCGTTGCAAGAGCTATTTTAGAAAATCCCACAAATTATCATCAAGCTGTAGAAAAAATTCATGAAAAAATGGAATTTTTGAAACAAGAAAAAGCAATTCTTCTTACAGAGAATAATATTCCAATCCAATATTTTGATATGAATTATACATGTACTCATTGTAAAGATACTGGATTTGGAGATAACGGTAAAAAGTGTAGTTGTTTTAAACAAAAGTTAATCAACCAAGCTTATCAAATGTCTAACTTAAAAAATATATTAGAAAAAGAAAATTTTCAATCCTTTGATATTGATCTGTTTTCTAATGAACCTTTTGAAAATCATGAACTCACCCCTAAACAGAATATGCTCCAACTTTTAAATATCTGTGAAGGATTTGTCATCAACTTTGATATGGCTTCTCATGAAAATCTTCTTTTTTATGGAACAACAGGACTTGGAAAAACATTTTTGTGTAATTGTATCGCAAAAGCACTACTAGATAAAGGAAAAATAGTAGTTTATCAAACCGCTTTTAAAATACTAGAAATATTGGAAAATTATAAATTTAACAAAGACAAATCAGCAAATATAAAAGAAAGCTATGATCTTTTATTTGACTGTGATTTATTAATTATTGATGATTTAGGAACAGAGCTTACAAATACTTTTACGAATACTGAATTTTTTAATATTATCAATAGTAGACTCATTCAAGATAAAAAAATAATTATTTCTACCAATCTATCTCCTATGGAGATTGCCAATACTTATAGCGATCGGGTTTTTTCTAGGATTTTCGGTAAATTTACCATCCTTCATTTTTATGGAAGAGACTTAAGATGGGAGAAATAATCTTTCATCTTAAGTTTTTTAAAAATTTTTATTGACATTTTTTTTAGAATGCTGTATTATATATAATTGTGAATGACAAGAAATGATCCATTAGCTCAGTAGGTAGAGCACTTGACTTTTAATCAAGGTGTCCCGCGTTCGAGCCGCGGATGGGTCACCATATTCGCTGGTGTGGCTCAACGGTAGAGCAGCTGACTTGTAATCAGCAGGTTGGGGGTTCGATTCCCTTCGCCAGCTCCATAAAAAGAAGGAGTGTAAGATAGGAGTTCTTATGCTTCTTTTTGTTTTAATTGACAAATATTACATATTATTGTATTCTATTTTTAGGAAAATATGTAAATTTTGCTAGTGTGGCTCAATGGTAGAGCAGCTGAATCGTAATCAGCCGGTTGGGGGTTCGATTCCCTTCACTAGCTCCAAAAGAAAATATTATATTTGTATAACAAAAGCCCTTACTATCATTTAAGGGCTTTAAAGTTTTATAATAAATTCACTCATATCTTTATTCTCTTTTTTGAAAACCTAACCTTGACCTAACCATTGTTCCTGTATACTTTAGTCAAGGTAAAAACACCAAATAAAATTTATAGGAGGTTTTCATAGTGAAAATGAAAAAAATAGGAGTAGGAATTTTATCAGTATGTATGTTGGCAGGAGCAGCTACACCCGCTTTTGCAGCAAATGAAGGAATCAAAAATTTGCCTAATCAATTATTTGCAAATATTCAAACATATGCAGATGGTCAAATGCCTAAAAAACCAGATCATGCAATTGATTTAAATAAGAAATTTTTAGAAATTACTAAGGTTCCTGGAGGTATTGAAATACATGTAGATGAAGAACTATCTGAACAAGCAGACTCAAGCAAAAAAGCTATAAAAATTTCTAAGGTTCCTGGGGGTATTCAAATACATGCTGATAAAAAAATATCTCAACAACCAAACTCAAACAAAAAAACTGTAAAAATTACTAAAGCTCCTGGAGGTATTCAGATACATGCTGATGATACACAAATGCTAAATAAATAAGAATTTAGAAGAAAATAGCCGATAATAATGATCAATACATAAGCCACATTTAATTTAAGTGTGGCTTATATATTTTGCGAGGTGAATCATTTGAAAATTCTATTAGTAGAGGACGAAGTAAAACTTTCGTCAATTTTGCACAAAGGATTAAAAAAACAAGGATTTGTAGTTGATACAGCCTTTGATGGGGAAGAAGCTCTATGCCATTTAGAGATCAATTGCTACGACCTTATCATACTTGATCTGAATCTTCCTAAAGTCAGTGGATTTAAAGTACTGAAAACGATAAGGGAAAGTGACAATTTAATAAAAGTTCTTATATTATCCGCTAAAAACAATATTGAAGATAAGGTTTTGGGACTTGATTTGGGTGCAAATGATTATTTAGAAAAACCCTTTGACTTTCTAGAGCTCTCTGCAAGAATAAGGAATCTTCTAAGATGGGATTTTACCACATCCGACGAAGTGATCACTTATAAGGATTTAACCATAGATCTAGGAACAAAAACAGTTCAACAAGATGGTACTTACATTTCTTTAACAAATAAAGAGTTTGGAATACTTGAATATCTAGCTAGAAATAAAGACAGGTATATCTTACCTGAAGAAATCATAGAACATGTTTGGGATAGTGACGCTGATTTATTTTCAAACTCATATAAATATCATATTTCTATCCTTAAAAAAAAGCTTAAAACAAAAGATGTAATCGTAAATATTAGAGGAAAGGGATATAAATTTGGTGGTAGACTATGAAATCTTTGAAAATAAAAATAACTCTTTTAATTTCTTCTATACTCATAATCACTATGGGCTTATTGACAGGATATAGTATTTTAAATAGTAACAAGGAGTTTGTTGATCCTTTCATTGAACTTAAAATTCCTAATACGCCTTTAAATCAAGAATTTCTCAGCAAGGATCATATAAACAATGCCCCTAAAATCCATAATCTTGAAATATCCTATCATATTAGAGACGCTCAGAAGGCCTTTGGTTATAAGCAAATTTTTGTAATGCTGTTAATAGTTATAGGAGGAATTGTATTAACCTACATGGCTATCTTAAAAACTTTGAAACCTTTGACTTTACTTGATAAAACTGCCTTAAAAATAGATGCAAATAATCTTGAAACACAAATTGAACTGCCAAAATCCAAAGATGAAGTTTATTCTCTAACAAATTCATTTAATACGATGCTTGCTAGGCTTAAATCTGCCTTTGAAATACAAAAAAATTTTGCACAAAATGCAGCACATGAACTTAAAACTCCTCTTGCTGTTATGAAATCTTCTATACAAGTTTTAGAATTAGATGATCATCCAACAATAGAAGATTATAAGGAAAATCTTTCGATTATGAAACAAAGTACAGATGATCTTATTAAAATAGTAAGACAACTTTTGGAGCTTACCAATGATGTTGATCTACAAAAACAGGAAATAGATTTAGATAAAATTATTTTTCAATGTCTAAATAGTTATGAACTAAAAATCAAACAAAAATCAATTTCCATACATACAGATACTAAAAATATAAGAATATATTCTAATTCTTCTCTACTGAAAATTATTATTTCAAATATACTCTCAAATGCAATAAAATATAATAAAATCAAGGGTTCTATAAGCATTGCTACTTATACGAGACATAAAAATGTAATCATTGTTGTTACAGATACAGGAATAGGAATTCCATCCAATAGTCTATCCCATATCTTTGAAACCTTCTACAGAGCAGACCCTTCCCGCTCTAAAAATATAGATGGAAATGGCTTAGGATTGTCAATTGTAAAAACTGCATGTGAAAAACTGGGGGGAGATATCCATATAAATAGTGAGGTAAATCAAGGAACGATGGTAATCATAAAATTTCCAATGAATCACAATTAAACTCAAATGACTAGATATGCTTTAATCGTCCTTATTTTTTGCCTTTTTATTTTTCATCATTAAAATCCATTGAATCATAAATAAAACAAAAGTAATGGACTTATGTCAATATAGTAGACACAAAAAGTTTAACTATTTATGCTATTCCCAAAGCAGCTTCATATACTGCTTGAGGAGTCATATAACCAATTGAACTATGAATCCTTTTTCTATTGTACCAAGATTCAATATATTCAAAGACTGCTCTGCTAGCCATTTTGAAATCATAATATTTATGATGATGTATTTCTTCTTTCTTTAAAACAGAATGAAAAGATTCAATACATGCATTATCATAAGGATTACCCTTACGGCTAAAGGAGTGAATAATACCTTTTTCAGATAAATAATCTTTAAATAGTTGGCTGGTATATTGTGTCCCTAAATCACTATGAAGAAGAATGCCTTCTGTGTTTTTTACATTTAAACAAGCATTTTTAACTGCTTTTACAGCTAATTCTGCTGTCATGGATTTATCATAAGCATATCCTATAATCTTTTTGCTATAAATATCCATTACAGAAGCAAGATAAGTCCATCCATCTTTTATTGTATGTATATACGTTATATCTGTACACCATTTCTGATTGATTGTAGAGCTTTTAAAATCTTGATTCAATATGTTTTCTCGTTCTAAAATATCTACTTTTGAAGAATGATGACGATATTTTTTTACAACAATAGAATATAGGTTCATAGAAGCCATAAAACGTTGTACTCTCTTAAGACTTGCATAGTGACCTTTGACTTCTAGAATCTTTTGGATCTTAGGGGCTCCATAACGTTTTTTGCTTTCTAAGTAAATTGCCTTGATCTTTGTTTTTAAATTTTGAGATTCTAATTGTCTATTTGAAGGTACTCTAAATAGAGCCTTATAGTAGGTACTTCTAGAAAACTTTAAGACTTTGCATATAAGTTTTACGGTATATTTTTGTTGATTTGTATTGATAAATTTTATAATTTCATCTACTGTTTTCTTGCGAATATGGCGGTAGCTTTTTTTAAGATTTCATTCTCCATTTCAAGCTGGGCAATACGCTTTTTCATTGTTTTATATTCTTTCATAGTCATTGTTTCTTCTTCTGAAACATTAATAGGAGAAAGAGCTTTAATCCATTTATATATAGTTACAGTTGATACGCCATATTCACGACTTAATTCTATTACCGATGTTCCAGCATTATAGAGATCTAAGATTTGTTGCTTAAATTCATCAGAGTATCGAATACCATTTTGGGACATTTGTCTAACACGCACCTTTCATATTTAAAAATATTTTATCGTGTTAAACTTTTCGTGTCCACACTTATATACTAACACCAGTAATTATACATAAAATAAACATTTTGTTTCCCCAAGTTTTTGAGTATTTAGATGAAATATCAGATAGTACTCCGTGAAATATCATTCCATATATTAGTCCCACACCAGCTAATATGCTTATAAGTAAATCCATATAACTTAAGATAATATTCGATGCTTTGTCTTTTTTAGGAAACTAAAATTTAGCATCTCCTTAATACAGTTTACAAGTACTATCAAAACTAAAAAATAATATGCATGAAAATTTCAATGATAATAATGCATCAGTTCTTCAAATGCACTATATTGTCTATTTAGATAGAAATTCATGATCTTTCCTCTTTTCACAAAATATTTGACAAGCTATATTAAATAAGCACAACAGATACTACTATTGGCTTTCTTCTCTTTCAACATTATTTGTAAAATCCTCATATGGTTATATCTCGAGATTTAAAGTTTAACTATTCTCAAAATATAAAATAAAGCCCCTATTTAGGAGCTTTACTTTGATTTTAGTATCAAACAACTAGATATTTAGATGTCATGCTAATTACTAAGATGATATCATCGTTTTAGTTAGGCCAACTATTTAATGACAGCAAATGTATATAATCCATCTGTTACCATAGCATCTCGACTCTCAATCTCGATTGTCACTGGATTTTGATGGCCTTCACCTACTTGTACTAACATAGGAATTTCATAGGATAATTCTGAAGTACGATCTGGATTTGCATTGCATATAGTTACTTCAATGATTCTATCTGTAAGTCTTCTAATTTTTAAATCATCGCAAGATCCTTCCATTTGTTCTTGGAAAGTACTATTTTCAAAATAGTAATCTGAAAGCCATTCTGCATTATGTAGTTTCAATCTAAATATTTGTCTTGTAGTGCCAAATTCAAGAGGATCCTGTTCTTCAATACGCAATTTAGGTGCTGTAACAGTACTAATAAATTCATAACCCTCTGGAACGAGTAATACCTTACTAACTGTATTATCAGTTGCCGCATACCCATTCATAGGTAGAACTAAGATCCCTAATGCAAAAACTAATACCGTTAATAATGATAATGTTTTTTTTACACTTCTATTCATTTTAACTCCCCCTTAAATCTAATAATTTTTAAAAATCTACTGCACAAAACTTTGTAATTATTACACGTATTAATCATTACATGAACATTGTTATATCTAGTTGAATGTATGGAATCTATATGTAGTATACTATATGTATATTGAAAAAAATGTATAATATTGTATTATATGTATTTTTTATTTAGAGTATTTATATGTATAAGGATAAAAACCGTTACATATAGCATTGATTTTCATTTAAATAAAAAAACAGTGGCTTTTCGCCACTGTCCATTTTTTATTTAAATATTTTTTCTCTTACAATCGTTTGACTTCTTTTTGGGCCTACAGAGACCATCTTAATTGGAGCTCCTATCAATTCCTCGATTTTTTGAAGATAGTTTTTCGCATTTTGTGGTAACTCCTCATAAGTTGTACACCCTGTAATATCTTCTGTCCATCCTTCTAACTCTTCGTATACAGGCTCACATTTTCCTAAATCTTTAAGACTTGCCGGGAAATGTTCAATAATTTTATCTCCTAATTTATAACCTGTACAAATATAAAGCTTATCTAGTCCAGTCAAAACATCTAAAAGCATAATGGATAAAGATGTTACTCCATTGATTCTAGAAGCGTATTTTACCATAACTCCATCAAACCATCCACATCTTCTTGGTCGTCCTGTTACAGTTCCAAATTCATTTCCTGCAACTCTTATTTTATCTCCAATTTCATTGTCTTGTTCTGTAACAAAAGGTCCTTTTCCAACTCTTGTTGTATAAGCTTTTACAACTCCTACAACCTCTTCAATCATATTAGGTCCTACTCCTGCGCCTACAGTAAATCCTCCAGAAATAGGATGAGAACTTGTTACATAAGGATATGTTCCTAGATCAATATCTAGAAGCGCCCCTTGAGCTCCTTCAAATAATACTCTTTTTCCTTCTTTGATAGAATCATATAGTACAACTGTAGTATCATCTACATATTTTCTAATTTTTTGAGCATATTCTAAATAAGTATCAATTATTTCTTGTTTATTTAACTTTTCTTCGCCATAAATTTTTTCAATGATTTCATTTTTTCTATCAATTTGTTTAGATACCTTTTCAATAAATATCTCTTGATCCATCAAATCACAGATTCTAATTCCTGATCTTTCTACTTTGTCCATATAACAAGGACCAATACCATTTTTAGTAGTTCCAATCATTTCTCCCCCACGAGCATTTTCTGCTAATACATCCATATATTTATGATATGGAAAAATCACATGGGCTCTATCACTAATTTTAATATTATCTGTAGAAACTCCTTGTTTTTGTAATGTTGCTATTTCCTTTAAAAAACCTTCTGGATCAAATACAACGCCATTTCCAATAATATTAGTTGTATCTTTATATAAAATTCCTGACGGGATTAAGCGAAGTGCATACTTTTTATCTCCTACAACCACTGTATGTCCTGCATTATTTCCACCTTGGCCTCTTACTACTACATCAGATTCTGCTGCCAGATAATCTATTACCTTTCCTTTTCCCTCGTCTCCCCATTGAGCACCAACTACTACTACTGTTGACATAAAAGACACCTGCCTTTTTATATATTTGAATGATCCATTTCTTTTCCCGAACATCCACATGTTATAGTATCAAAATAACGTTATCAAGTCAACAAAATACGAATATTGTTATTTATTTATCCGTTTTCATTCGAGTTAAATATATACTAATCATCTATATTATGGCAATATTTATAATATAAAATACAAAAGTGCCTAATCCTTTAGGCACCTATACATTTATTTTTCGCTTTTTTCAAAATGATCATTTAAATCTTTCATTAAATCATCTAATTTTAATCCATGTACTGCTGCTGCTTCTTCAATGCTTTCCATAGAAGACGCAGGACATCCTAAGCAATGAAGTCCATGTCTCATAAAAATTGGTGCTGTTTCTCTATCCATTTGTAATACTTGCATAATAATCATATCTTTTGTTATTTTTGCCATCGTTCATCCTCCTTCTTATATTGTATATCAATTCACTACTCATTATACCATGTTTTCTCAGAAAACAAACATCCTTTGTCCATAGAATTTTATCCACATATCCACAGAATTATTCCACAGACACCATAGTTTTTGTGAAGAATCCTTTAAATTTTTGATAAAATGTCTCTTTTGTATTCTCCATATACACATAAGTAATCATTTTCTTCCCATTTCTATCTGTGAATAACTTTTGAAACTGTGTATAAAGTGGATTATAAAATATTTCTGAATATTGATCTTCAAATTCATCTAAATCTTCTTTTATTTTTTTAAATCCACAATGTAAATAACAATGGATCGCTCTTTCATTAAACTTAGCCGTTCTTAATACAATACTTTTCATATTTAATACCTTAAAATAGTAATCTAAAAACAAAAGAAGAGTTTCTGTTCCATATCCACAATTTATACAATCCGGGTCTAGAACAATTCCTAATTCACTTTTTTTTCGAATCCATTTTATATCTCTGATAGAAAAATACCCTACTACTCTTCCTTCTTTGTTTTCTATTGTAAAACTTCTTTTTGTGAATTTCTGAGTCTTTTGCTTATACCACTCATCTCTTTGTCTTTTACTTAACTTGGGAAAATTATAATGAAAAAACAATGGATCTTCATGTTTCCCCCAACACTGCATTTTATCCACATCTTCCCTGTCCAAATCTCTGATACATACTTTCTCTCCCCTAAGTCTCATCTTCCTCACCCCAAAAACTATATATTGTCATAATTATATTTGATGATATAATCATTTCAAACTGAATACAAATTACATTTTAGTAAAGTCATAAAAATAAGGAACCATTATTGAGAATTTATGAAAATATAGAAAAAGTGAGAAAATATTTAGCATTACACTGTTTGAGCATAGCGAGTTTGTAATGCTATTTTCGATTTTTTCTTCATATTTTCCGAATTTGAAAATTGGTAACATTTTTTATAACTTTATCTATAATCTATCTTGATCATATTTAATGATATAATCATTTTTATGCTTTATAAAAAAAATTTATACTTTCATAAACAACAAAAGGCACTTAACTTGTGCCTCCTGCTGTTAACAAACTATTCTTTTAATAAATTCATAAAATCTCGAACACTTATTGAGCATTTGTTTTTATTCATCCATTTCATCCATCAAAGTTTTAAATTTATATAAATGCTTTACCTCTTCTTTAATAAGTCTTTCTAATACTTTACGAGTCAAATCTACTTTTGTATTTTTAAGAACTGCTTCATAAAATAAAATAGAATCCTTTTCAGCTTGAAGCCCAATATATAATGCTTCTTTTACAGTATATATATTTTCAATTTTATTTAATGTAATACCATTTACATTAAATATAGCCGTTTCACTAATGGCTCTGAGAAAAGCTGTAGTAGCTTCATTATATGCACATTCTTTAATCTCATTATTTTCTAATTTTTCAGCTACTCTATTATGAATATTTTCAAAAGTTTTCATATGCTCCAATTCTTCTAATGCTAAATATTTAAACATATTTTTTATTTCTTCATCTTCAAATTTTTCTTGTGCACTTTTATAAAAATCATATCCTGCTTCTTCAATACCCTTTGCAATCTTTAGTATTTCTAATTCATTTAAATTCCCAATTGCCATTCTAGCTTCCTCCTCTATTTACTAATATTTTATTCTCTAAATTTATCAAGATTCGCAAATTTAGTAAATTGTCCAAGCCAAGCCAACTCTACAGTTCCAGTTGAACCATTACGTTGCTTTGCAATAATCACTTCTCCTATATTTTTTTTGTCACTATCTGGATGATAATATTCATCCCTATATAAAAACATAACAATATCTGCATCTTGCTCAATAGCTCCTGATTCTCTTAAATCAGAAAGAATAGGTCTATGATCTGCTCTCATCTCTGGAGCCCTTGAAAGCTGAGATAAAGCTACTACAGGACAGTCCATTTCTCGAGCTAACCCCTTTAACGATCTTGAAATAGTAGAAATCTCTTGTTGTCTACTTTCGTTTTTTCCATCTCCAGACATAAGTTGTAGATAATCTATAAGCACCATATCTAATCCTTGTTCTATCTTTAACCTTCTACATTTGGCTTTCATTTCCATGACCGTAATTCCTGGCGTATCATCAATAAAAATCTTAGCCTGTGCCAATGGTCCCATAGCTTTTGCAAGCCTTGGCCATTCATCTTCATTCAAAGTACCTGTCCGAATCTTTTGAATTTCTATATGAGATTCTGCACTAAGCATACGTTGTACAAGCTGTTCCTTTGACATCTCAAGACTAAATACAGCAACAGATGCTTCCCCTTTTATAGCTGCATTTTGTGCAACATTTAACGAAAAAGCTGTCTTTCCCATACTTGGTCTTGCTGCTACCAAAATAAGATCTGATCTTTGAAGTCCACTTGTTTTTCTATCTATATCTGTAAATCCAGTTGTAAGCCCTGTGATTCCTCCTTTGTTTTGATAAAGCTGCTCAATTTTATCAAAACTTTCTAAAAGTACTTCTTTAATAGGAGCAAATCCTTCTCTAGATTTATTTTGAGAAATATCGAATATACTTTTTTCTGCCAGATCCAAAATAGAATTAACTTCTTCTTCGCCTTGATATCCTTTTTCAATAATTTCAGAAGAAGCCTTTATAAGTTTCCTAAGAATGGACTTTTCCTCTACAATTTTAGCATAGTATTTTACATTGGTAGTCGTAGGAACAGCTGAGGATAAACTTGTTAAATAAGTAATGCCTCCAATATTCTCTAGAGTTTGTCTTTGTGTTAATTCTTCTGATAATGTAACTAAATCTACAGGCTCATCTCTATTGTATAAAGATAAAATGGCATCAAAAATTTCTTTATGGGCTTGTTTATAAAAATCTTCTTCTTTAATAATTTCCGATGTCTCTATAATTGCATCCCGATCTAGGATCATAGATCCTAATACGGATTGTTCTGCATCTATATTATGAGGTGGAATTTTACCCAAATATTCCATATTACTCCTCCTACTCAAAAAAGCCAGCTCCTGCTGGCCTCTTATTTATGCTTCTTTTACTTCTACACGCATTTTCCCCGTTACTTCAGGATATACCTTTACTTCTACAAATATTGCTCCTAATGATTTAAGTGGTTGATCTAATTGGATTTTTCTTTTATCTATTTTAATCTTATGTTGTTTTTGTAATCCATCAGCAATATCCTTTGAAGTAATAGATCCAAATAACTTTCCACCATCACCAGCTTTGCCTGTTAAAGTCACTGTTAATTTTGAAATTTTTTCTGCTAGTGCTTTTGCTTCATCTAGTTCTTCTTGCTTTTTCTTTTCCTCATGAGCCTTTTGCATATTTAAAACCTTTACATTTCCTTGTGTAGCTTCTTTTGCAAGTCCTCTTGGAACAAGATAGTTTCTTGCATGCCCATCACTAGCATTCACTACATCACCTTTTTTTCCTAATCCTTTTACATCTTTTAATAAAATTACTTTCATGATTCCTCACCTTCCTCCAAATATTCTTCAATGGCTTTTTCTAACATAGCTGTAGCTTCTTCTACAGTAATTCCCATAAGTTGAGTTCCTGCCACTGTTAAGTGGCCTCCTCCTCCAAGTTTTTCAAGTATTAATTGAACACTAATATCTCCAAGGGATCTTCCACTAATAATGATTTCGTCATTTTCACGAACACCCAATACAAAAGATGCTGTAATCCCTCTTATATTCAATAACTCATCAGCAGCTTGAGCAACTACTAAAGAGGTGTTTTCTATTTCTTTGGAACAAATAGACAATGCAATATTTTTTCTTATAGCTTTTGCATTTTTTACTACATCGGCAATAGCCACAAAAGTCTTTAAATCATCTTGAAATAACTGCCTGACATTTGTTGTATCTGCTCCTACTCTTCTAAGCCAAGAAGCCGCTTCAAATGTTCTTACTCCTGTCTTAAAAGAGAAATTTTTTGTATCTACACTAATTCCAGCTAATAAAGCTTCCGCTTCTATTTTTTCAATATTTATTTTTTCATCCATATATTGTAATATTTCAGAAACCAACTCACAAGTAGATGAAGCATAGGGTTCTAGATAAGTAAGTACTGCTTGATCTATAAACTCTGACCCTCGTCTATGATGATCAATTAAAACAATTCTTTGCCCTTTATTTAAAATCTCTGGACATTGAGTAAAGCTTGGTTTATGGGTATCTACTACAACCAAAAGCGCTTCTTCACTCATTTTACTCATTGCCTCTTCACTTGTAATAAAATGATAATTTCCTTGTTCTTTGATATGATCCCATAGATTTTTAACTGCTTCGTTCACTCCATCTAAAATAATGTATGCTTCTTTTTCTCTATTTGTGGCTGCCCTATATACACCTAATGCGGCACCTAGACTATCCATATCTGGAAATTTGTGACCCATAATCACCACAAACTTAGATTGATCTATAAGTTGTCTTAAAGCATGGGCAATGACCCTTGCTTTTACTTTATTTCTTTTTTCAACAGCCTTTGTTTTTCCTCCATAAAAGTTGAGAGTACTTATCTTTTTTACAACAGCTTGATCTCCACCTCTACCTAATGCTAAATCCATGGCAGCTTTTGCATATTCATAAAGCTGGCTTAGTGTCTTGCCATTTACTCCTACTCCAATACTTAAAGTAATGGGAATTTTGTTTCCCATTTGAATTTCTCTCACTTCATCTAAAATAGTAAATTTTTTAGTTTCTAAAATATCTAAGTATTGGTTCTCTACAATCATCACATATTGATCCTTTTGATATTGCTTAACAATAGCATTCATCCTAGATCCCCAAATGCTAATTTTTTTGTTAATCTCTGCAACCACTAAAGGTCTATCTTCTTCTTCTGTATCTTTTAAGACATCATCATAATTATCTACCTGTACAAGCATAACTACAGGTTTTTCTTCATTATATTTTACTTTTAAGTTTTCAAAATTGGTATGATCTATAAAGTAGAGCATGATCATATATCTTCCATCATATACTTTAGAGGTTTTTACAATATTATACAATACTTTATAATGTTTTTCTTGTATATCTACTTCAATAATATGATCCTCTTTTTGTTCAAAAATTTCATTCATATGAAGAGAACCAATTAAATCCTCTATACTTTTTTCTAATATATCTTTAGTATGAATCATTTCTGAAAATTTGGCATTATACCAGCTAACAGTTCCATCAAATTCAATGACTACTAATGGAATAGGCATATTAAGTACTGCATGCTTTGTAACAGAATCCATATTATAAGATAAATCCTCAATATATTTGGTCCATATCTCTTTTCTATTATATTGAATCTTTAAATTATAATAAACAAAATAAATCAGTAACAAAACACCTATACTTCCTATGACTAAATTGTAATAAGCAATAATCATAACTAACAAAGTCATAATCCAAAGATGAATTTTTGTATCTGGTATAAATACCTTGCTAAACCTTTTATTCCCCATATAAGGCACTCCTAAAATTTTAGTTGCGTGTTTTTAGCTTTCTCAAATCCATAAAGCAATCTATAAAGCCTACGGTTGCTAATAAAAATATCCCTTTTCCACTAAACAAAATAAGAATATATAACAATATTTTAACAGGTTTGCTCATCTTTAAAGCATGAAAAAAATAACTCATAACAGCTATTCCTTGTATAAAGTACACAAGTTGTAAAATCAAGAATACATTTACTACAAGACTTTGATAATTCACAAAGTTAAAATATCTTGTAAGCATAGTCAGTCCTATAATTAAAAAAGTACCCATTAAAAAGCTCTTTGGAAGTCGCACATATTTTAAAGGAGGCAAAGCTTTTGTCTCATATCCAAGCTTTTTTAAAATCTTACAAGTAAGAGTATAGTTTGCAAAAGGAAGTATTGTAGAAGAAATAATAATTGCTCCTGGAATAGTTAACACAAGCATTTGCATACCCATTTCTAATGTTTTCTTTAATTGCTCAAGTTGTATCTTTTCCATTCCAACCGTCTCATACATACTCATTTGCATATTCATAGATTGCTCAAAAGCCTCTTTCATCTGGCTAATCAAATCAATTCCCATAACTTTAGCAGATAATTGAATAGACAAAACCATTCCTATTAAACAAACAAATGTCCCGCCTGCTAAAATTTTTCCTACAGATGCATCTTTTTTCATAAGATAAGCCATAATGGCAGCAGTTCCTCCCATAAGAATGCTTAAAAATATGGATTCAATGGGTCCTATGAAGCTTCCTGTAATCATTGTCCAAATTAAAATGGCTAACCCTATGTAATACATCCCATGTCTTTTTCCTAATATAATAAAAGGAGTAGGAAGAAAAAATATAATAAAAGTCAACACAGGGATATAAGTTCCTATAATAGTAAATACACTGATTAATGCGATCAACAAGGATACCTCTACCATAGCCCGTGTCTTATGCTGCATACTCAAATAATATCACTCCTAGCTTCTATTTCTATCTAAATATTGTTTTAAACTAGATAAATCTCCATGCCAGTCTTCTATCTTATGCTTCTCTAATATCCCTAATTTTATTTTATCTTCTATACGCATATCTATCCTTGAATAAGAAACGCCTAATCTTCTACCCAAAATATAAGTCACAAAAATAATATTTGCTAGTACATCTACTAAAGCATCTTGTGATCCCTTTATGCCCCTTACCAATATCTCATAAAGTGATGCAATAGTCATTAACAGCTCACTTTTTAGCCATTCAATGGTTTTTATATTTCTTGTAATATCTATATTTTCTGGTGGCATCATAAATTTTTCATCCCCCTTTATATATATATTATATCAGATTAAACCTCATTGTATAGATATGGCTCTTTATCTTTTATACTCTATTATAATCGTATTTATACAAAAAATTCAAACCTTAAATGCAAAAAGAGAAGTGATTCCTCACTTCTCTTTTGATTATTCTGCTGTATATGGAAGTAATGCAACTGTTCTTGCTCTTTTGATTGCTACAGTAAGGGCTCTTTGATGTGTTGCACATGTTCCACTGATTCTTCTTGGAAGTATTTTTCCTCTTTCTGTAACATACTTACCAAGTTTTCTTATATCTTTATAATCAATATGATTTGCTTTGTCTGCACAGAAGCTACATACTCTTTTTTTACGACCTCTTCTTTTTGGTCTTGCCATTTCATTTCCCTCCTTTTCTAGAATGGGATATCATCATCATCTATCTCTTGAAATCCGTCTGGGTCTACTTGTGGAGCATTTGATCCACCTTGATCGTTTTTATTGCCCCACTCAAGAAATTCTACTCTATCGGCTACAACCTCTGTAGAATATCTTTTTTCGCCAGTTTGTGTTTCATAATTATTATTTTGAAGTCTTCCTTGTACGGCTACAAGTCTACCCTTTGCAAGATAATTTGCACAATTTTCACCTGTTTTTCCCCATACAACGATCCTAAAAAAATCAGCCATTTTTTCTTGACTAAATGGTCTATCTACTGCTATCGTAAAGGTGGCAATTGCTTTTCCGCTGCCTGCTGTAAATCGAAGCTCCGGATCTTTTGTAAGTCTTCCAATAAGGATTACTTGATTCATGAAAACACCACCTTAAAATTTACTTTTCTTCAAGATTTACGATTAAATGTCTAAGAACAACATCAGAAATTCTGAAGTTTCTATCTAACTCTTTAGGTACATCTTTGTCTGCCTTGAAGTTAATGATTATATAGTAGCCTTCGTTTAATTTTTCGATTGGGTAAGCTAACTTTCTGTTGCCCCACTCATCTACTTTTTCAATTTCACCATTTTCTTCAATGATGCCTTTGAATTTTTCTACTACTTGATTTCTTTGTTCTTCTTCAAGACTTGATTTTAAGATGAACATTACTTCATATTTTCTCATTATTTTCCACCTCCCTATGGACTGATTCGGTCCTGTCTACAGGACAGAGAGTATCATTTCAGATTACAATCTCACATCATGGTATTATATCAGTTTATATCATAAATTGCAAGGACAAATAAATATATTATTTATTCTTCAGACTGTTGATAAAGTATATTATAGCAAAGTCATAAAAATTAGGAACAATTATTGAAAATTTAGTGACGTTTTTTATGACTTTGTCTACAAGCTAAAGTAAATATATTATTTATTCTTCTTTTCTATTTATAATTTTTCTTACTCTTTTTTCAAACTTCACTCTAGGAATCCATACTTGCTTGTCACATCCTACACACCTAATCCTAAAATCCATGCCCGCTCTCATAATTTCAAACTCATTGCTTCCACAGGGATGATTTTTTTTGACCTGTACCACATCCCCTACTCTTAAATCCATTGGCATACAAACACCCCTTGCTTTAACTTTTTTGATCAGAAATAACAACTCTCCTTGGATAAGGAATTTCAATTCCTTTTTCATCAAATTTTTCTTTAATTCTTTTTCTTAATTCCCTTTCTACAGCCCATTGCTCCATAGGAATAGTTTTTGCAACAATAGAAAGGACTACATCTGACTCACCCAATCTACTTACACCTAATACGTTCGGGCCTTCTACTATTTTTTCATTTTCTTTTTTTATCTCTTCACATAAATCCTTTAATACACTTATCGCATGATCAATATTCTGTTCATAAGAAATTCCTACTTCTACTAAGGCCCTCATATCTCCTCTACATTTATTCGTAACCTTATCAATTGTTCCATTAGGAATAATATGAAGATCTCCATTAAAATCTCTTACTGTAGTTACTCTAAGAGTCATATCTTCTACAATTCCTGAAAAATTTCCAATTTGTACATAATCCCCAACATGAAATTGATTTTCTAAAAGAATAAAAAATCCTGTAATAATATCTTTGACCAAGCTTTGAGCTCCAAAGCCTATAGCTAGTCCTCCTATTCCTGCTGCTGCAAGCAATGATGAAATTTTAATTCCTATCATTTCAAGAATAGATGCAAAGCTAACGAAATAAATAGTATATCGTACAATACTATTTACAATACCTTTTATTGTATTGATCCTTTTTTCTTCTCCCATAATTTTAAATTTGGATCGATTATCAAAAAACTTGTCCACAAGCTTTATACAAAATTTTATAGAAATTTCCATAACAATTAAAATTAAAATGATCTTTATAATATTTTCTGTATACTCTCCTATTTTTTGAGGGTGAGTATATTGATTAAAAATCTTTACGACATGTTCATATATTTTACTCAAGCTTTAGCCTGCTCCTCTCCTTACAATTTAGTTATGATTTTGTTTTTGCCTCTTTTTTTTATTTTAAATACCTCTACATTCTTTGTGTCTTTTCCTAATTCATTTAATATATCTATTAAATCTTCCTTTGAAAATTTAATAGATAGGCCACAGCTTGCACTAATCTCTCTTGGTGTTGGAATCGTCTCTACTGAAAAATTTTTCTTTAATTTTATTTCTGTTTGTATAGCATGATGGGTTGATTCAAAAGAAATCACATAAAATTCTTGACTAAACATTCTATTATCCTACAAAGTAATTCTATTTTTAGCACTGTGTAGTGTATCCAAAATCGTATACATATTGGTTACACTTCCAACTTTTAACTTATCCTTTAAATGAAAATAATCAAGGCAAGTTCCACAAGATAAAATTTCTACACCTTCCTTTTCAAGAAGGCTTAAATACTCTAATACTTCTGATCCTTCTGTAGTTAATTTTACCCCACCATTTAAAAATAATAAAGTCTTAGGATAGGAGGAGTATTCTGTTAAAGTATAGATATATCCCTTCATCAATATCTTTCCCAATTCTTCAGAACCACTTCCTAAAGTATCTTTTTCAAATAATATGACTAGATCTCTCTCTTCTTCTATTTTACACTCTATATCTTCTATTTTTTCTCCTTTTGTGATATAAATATAAAAATCTTCTTTTTCTTTTTTTACATCTACTTGACAGCTTAAGCTTTCTGCTAACTTAGATACATTCTTCATAGCCACTTCATTATCAACTATGGTAACCATGCTTCCTTCCTTCAAGCTATCTAATACCTTTTTTGTTTCAATCACTGGTTTTGGACAACTCAAACCTCTCGCATCCACTTTATGATTCATACATATCCCTCCATATTTTTAATCCTTTAATAATCCAACAATTGGATTATGGTTGTACAAAAATTTAACCACCGTAGACTTTTCAAGTCCCTCTTCTAATACGCTTGAGTCTTTCATTGTTGCAAAAGGGGTAAGAATTGTGATGATGATCAATACAATTAAAAATCCTTTACCTGCCCCTAATAAAGCCCCTAAAGAACGATTGACTTCATTTAAAATGGGAAAAGAAACAACCGTATCTATACAATATCCTATTAAAAACCAAAGTAGTTTTACTCCTATAAAAATAATAAAAACACTTAAAAAATTGATAAACATCTTAGCCAGTATATTTGAAGCATTATGATAAGCTAATTCTTGAGTAGATTCACAAAACTCTTGTAATACTTGTGGAAAATCTAAAATTTGAAATACACTTCTTTGTGCAATAATTCCTCCAGATGAAGCTTGATAAGCATTGGCACTTTCAAACCTATTATAAACCAAATTTTCCACTTTTGAAAATATAGCTCCATTCTCTATCATGTATTTTGAAACAAAAGGATAATATATCTTTGCTACGATTCCGGCTACAATGTAACTAAATGTATGGAAAAATGAAAGCACAAGCCCTCTTCTCCATCCCTTCATTCCTCCAATAAAAAGAATCACTAAAACTGAAACATCCATCCAATTCATAAAAATTCTCCTACTTTTCTTTTTCTTTATACTTCACCTTTAAAATCTGTACTTTATTTTGAAGAACCAAAATCAATTCATCTTCTTTAATCATATGTATATCTTGTATATCATTATTGATCTTTTTTTCTATTAATTCTTTTCCTTTTTTAGAAAAATATAAAGTTCGTTCTGTAAACGCAATAAAAGAGTTGTTGTAATTATCTATTCCCAATACTTCCCCTTTAATGGGGATATTAGAAAGTTCTTTTCCTTTTATATCTATAACTTCTAAATAATTTGTACTTTTCGTATCTATAATAGATTTTTTATGATTGATTAAATAAAAAATACCATATCCTTTTTCATTCCAACTAACTTTTCCAATAGAACTAGGAAGGTCCTTACTCCAAAGAGGACCATTTGTTTTAGAAAAAGCCATTACTTTTTTTATCCCTACATTAAGTAGATCTCCTGTTTCACTAAAAAATATATTTGTAATCACTTGATCTTTATACTTATTTCCACCTAAAAGCTTTCCTTCCTTTGAATAAAGAACTACTTTTGTCTCTAAAGTATTATCTTCTATCCCCATTACAGATATACCAATCCATCCCTCGTTAGATATCGCCATATCTAGTATATTTCCTTGATCGATGATAATTTGACCTTGCTTTTTTCCTTCTGCATCAAATGTATAAATTTCTGTGTTTTTTTCGTTTTGAGAGTATAAAGCTAAAACTCCATCTTTATTAGATACCATATTTTGAATAGGTTTTTCTAAACTTATACTAAAAACTTTATTGCCTTTATCATCAAAAGCTATAATTTCACCTGTTGTTTTATCTGCTAAAAATACATTTTTTTCACTTGTTGTAATAATAGGATTTTTGATAGGCTTATTGACACTCCATTCTTCTATTCCTTTTAAATTATATTTTTTTAAAACTTTTTGATCATAGATGACCATTCCCTGTACAAATGGATAGATCTTTCTATTTTGATCTTCTTTATATTCAATAGTGACAACTTTTTCAAAATCTATTTCTCCATATCCCAAAAGATTTTTTGCTATATGTAACAATTGTGCTCCACCAAATATGAGAATAGATATAAAAATAATCATAAAAATCCTATAACGAATGGGTCTACGTCTTTTTTTCTTTTGCATTCCTACTCCTCCTGGTGTTTTATACTCAATCTTAATTTTATATTCTCTTAAGTTTTCATAAATCCTCTATATCTTATGCCCTATTTTCTTAGACAACGCAATAAATAAAATGAAAAATCCCATATATCCAAAGAAAGGATATAAAGTATGTACTAACCTTTTGAATCCAAACTGAGATAAGGGAATAGTAATGATACAAAATAAAATACATACAAAAATATGCTTAATCCTTATTTTCTGCTCAAGGGTCTGAATCAAAACAAACCCATTGGCAATAGCTGTAGTAAGCATGGCTCCCCAAAGCAAAATCCCATACATAGACTTAGCTTTTGTACTCACTAAAGATGCAATAGCCATCATAGGAATTTGTGCATCTTTAATTTGTGTATAACATAAATAAGTCGGTAAAAATAAAAATAAAAGCATACATCCTAATAATGCTCCTCCTAAAATCCCTCCTCCTAAAGCCACCTTTTTATGACTAAGTAAAGGATACATAGCACTCAATACGACTGCTGCTGATATCATATTATAACTTACATATAAAAGAGAAGACGTAATCCAATTTCCGCCTCCCTCATAACCTTCATAAAAAATATTGATAAATCCATTACTCTCTTTAGCTGTAAAAATTCCTATACATATAATTCCTATCATCATCAATGGTACAATGACACTATTGACCAATGCAAGACCATTCATACTGAAAATAAAAGTAAAAAAACAAATCATACTCATAAATAAGATACCTATTTCTTTTGAATATCCAAAGTATTCTTCAAATAAAGCTCCACTTCCTGCTAACATGACACAATAAAAAGATAAAAGCAGTAAAGATAAAAACCATTCTATCCCTTTTCCTACAAACTTTCCAAAAAAAGAAATGACAAAATCATGATAAGATGTAATTTTGTATTTATGTACCTGAAGCAAAACAAAACTTCCAAACAAACTAAATAAAATAGATGTTAGAATCACTCCATACAATCCATTCATTCCATTTCTCGTAAAAAAGTAAACAACTTCCTGCCCTGATGCAAAACCTGCTCCTATTAAAGTCCCTATATAAATACTTGCAACTTTCAAAACATTTTTTCTCAATCTTAGTCCCCCTTTATATAGTAGCATTTCTATTCATATTCTAATGATTTGTATTTTATATACATAAAAGCTTACTCTATTGTATGTGCTTTGGAAGTTGTCTCATGATTTTAAAAATTTTCCATTGTTTTTAACTTTGAAAATTCTATTATTTTCTAATCTAGTAAAAATAAGTGTTAATTATTTAACTTGTTATTTTTCTAATAATTACCAATTATTTAACATTATGTAAATTGTTAATATAGGTTTTCTATTGTTTTTTCAAAGTTGGTTTCGTTTTCCTATTTTTCTATTTTTTCTATTTTCCCTCTTTATTTGTATGGCAAAATATGTTATACTCAAAGTACAAAGTTAATTTTTTAACAAATTTATGTAGAAAGAAGATGATCAGCATGTTATTTCGTTTAATCACAATGTGCTTTGTGATCTTATTTATAAGATATGTAGCTGCTGTTAATCGAAAGGAAAGAGAAAAGGAAATCAAAAGAAAATATGAAGTGTACTAAAGATCAAGGCTTCTGGTAAACAGAAGCCTTTTTTTGACTATGCATTAAATTGAGATTTGATTTGTTGAATATCATTTTGATTTGCTGGTGCAGCAGGTTGATAATAACCCTTTTGCTCAGCAGTCTTATAAAGGTTGTATTGGAATGTTTCGCAGTTATTTCTCATTTGTTGAACAGCTTGACGAAACTGAGGATTGGATGCTTGTGTAATTACATTGGCATAACCTGTAATACTGCTATTGATCATAGACAATACGTCATTTACCATATCTTTTTCTTGCATTGATTTCCCTCCTATTGTAAAAATGATAGTAATTGTTGTTTTGTGTTTTGTGCATCTTGAGCAGACTTTTGAAACATTTGTTTAATTTGTGGGTCTGTTGCTTGTTGACCATAAGATTGAAGTTTTTGATATGCCGTCTCATGAGAACCAATAAGGTGTCTAATATTTTGAAGTTCTAATTGATTAAGTTGTGTCACTCATAACACTCCCTTCTTTTATTTTCAAATATAGTATCTTAAATTAAGGGGGCAATTATTCACAAAATACTTTTTTAAAATTTGGATTTAATTTCTTATAATAATATACACCACATATGCTATATAAGATGCAAATAAAACAAACCCTTCTTTTCTAGATAATTCATATTGGGTCTTAGAAAAAATAAAAAGTAATATCGTACCTACAATCATCAAGATAACATCTGTAAATATTGTCGAGTCAATAGCCATAGTAGAAACAGTAGAAGATGCTCCTAGTATAAATACAATATTAAAAATATTACTTCCTATAATATTTCCAACTGCAATATCACTTTGTTTTTTAATGGCTGCTGTAATGGATGTAATCATTTCTGGAAGAGAAGTTCCTATAGCTGCAATGGTAAGTCCTACTAATGTCTCACTAAGACCTAGATCTATAGCAATTTTTGTACTACTTCTCACTACAAATTCTCCTCCTAAAATAATAGCTCCCAAACCACCTAGACCAATAAATATATTTTTTTTCATACTTCCTATTTGAATGTCTTCCTCTGCCTCATTTTTTTCTAAACTATTTGCAGCTACTTCTAGTATGTAATATAAAAATATAATAAAAAAAGATAGTAAAACCAATCCATCTCCTCTTGTAAGTTGGTTTTTTATATTCATTTGAAACCTTTGATCCATCATCAGTACTAAAAGAAGAATACTAGATAATAAAGTAAAGGGTATTTCTTTTCGGATTGTCTCTTTTGCAACAGTGAGGGGACGAATCATGGCTGTAATTCCTAAAATAAAAGTCATATTGATCATATTACTTCCAACTACATTTCCTAGGGAAATCCCACTGTTTTGATTTAAAGCTGCTTTAATGCTTACTGCAGCTTCCGGTGAACTAGTTCCAAAAGCGACAATAGTAAGTCCAATAACAATAGGAGAAATTCTAAGGATTTTTGCCACATTAGAAGCTGCATCTACAAAATAATCTGCTCCTTTAATCAAAAACACAAAACCTAATAACAATAAAATATAAGTCATCATTCTACCCCCATTATCTTAAAAAATTCATATTATTAGTTTTACCCTTCCTATGAATATTTATCGAAAAAATATTTTTCAATGCATATCAATTGTATATTATAAAAAAATTAAATGATCTTTAGTATAGAAAAAATAAAATTTTATGATATTATATAAAGAGCGAAAGGAAGGAGAATCATATGTTTAAAACTATATATGTAGGAATTTATATTGTATTATATATGCTTGTTTTATTTCCTAAACTTTGGAAAATTAACAATCTAGAAAAAGAAGGAAAAATAGAAGAAATGAATCATCTTCTTCACAAAATAGCCTCTAAGTGGGGAAAAGCTACGGTAAATATTACAGGTTCGGAGATTTTAGTATCAGGTCTTGAAAATATTCCAGAAGGTCCTGTATTGTTTGTTGGAAATCATCAAGGATATTTTGATATTCCTATATTATATTCATCTATTCCAAAGCCTATATCCTTTGTTGCAAAAATAGAGCTTGGAAATATCCCTGTCTTTGGAGCATGGATGAGAAAACAAAGATGTATCTTTATTGATCGAGAAAACCCAAGACAATCTCTAAAAGCCATTCAAGAAGGAATCAAATCATTAAAAGGCGGTCATTCTATGGTTATTTTCCCAGAAGGAACAAGAAGTAAAAGTTCTCAAATGAATGAATTTAAAAAGGGAAGTTTAAAAATGGCTACCAAAGCAAAGGTTCCTATTGTTCCTATCACTATCGATGGTTCTTATAAGATATTAGAAGAAAACAAAAATAGAATCAAAGCATCTCAAGTAAAATTAACAATTTCAAAACCTATCTATACAGAAAATCTTTCTAAAGAAGAAGAAAATGAATTAAGTGAAAAAATATATAAAATTATTCAAAGTAATTTGAATTAAAAAAAGCTAGGACTATCCTAGCTTTTTTACAATGTAAAATTTTCTAAAATAAAATAATGAATATCCTTAGCCTATCTCATATCCCAATAAGAATATCCTCTACTGTGTGGATGATCTCGTACATCTAAGTGAGTAAATTTCTTATACACTCCTATTCCTGTAAAACCCATCTTGGTTGCAATCTTTGCAATCTCTTCTGGAGAAAATCCGTTTACTCTAATATCTACAGCTTTTCCCAATACATGCTGACTTCTTGGAGAACCTCCTACTTTTTTATTATAAGAAGGGGAACGATACCCAGAATTGATGATCATAGGTCTTCCTATTTTGTCTCTCATTTCTTGAAGGAGTCTTATAAGTCTGTAATCATATATAACTTCATTTTTTCCTTCTTTACATACAAACTCAGAGAGTTTGAAATTTTTAGATACATTCATATTTGATACAACATTAAACATTTTTAGTCCTCCATTTCATTATTTTTTTCTTTCATTTTTTTGAGTACCTTTACAATAAAAGCAGGCAAAGGAACTCCTAAGCCTGCAATATTTTCTGTAATGGATATACCTTCATTTGCTATATAAAAATAAATGGTCATGGTTCTAAAGACAGGATTTTGTGATGCGACTGCCAAATCTAGCTGATGAGCAAGAATAATGACAATAAAAATAGCCGCCTTTTTAAGCAGCCCCTTGTGTCCCATCTCACTGGATATTTCTTTGTTTTTATATCCTTTCATTAAACCTGTTATATAATCCATTATAATCAATATTACTAAAATATGAATAATTCTATTCCACTCTCCTATCAATATGCTCATACCAGTCCCTAAACCTACTATGATCATATTTATACTATTTTTTATATCCATTTGCATCGTCCTTTATTAAATTTTTGATGATTCATCTGGTTGTTAAAAACATTATATTGTTTCTATTTTCTATATGAGGATTACTTCACATAATTTCCCTATATCGACTTACTTGTATTAAGAATCTCTTGTTTTTCTGCTTCTGTAAGTGCTGAATACTCTGAAATAATTTCTTCTGCTGTTCGATTTTCTTCTTTCATTCTTCTAGATATTACTCTAATAAAAATATTTTTTTTCCAAGTAGACATTACATAGCACCCCCTATAAGACTCGCAATAGCATTTTCAACCTCTATAAGACTCTGTTTTGTTTTTTCAAATTCTGTTAATGGTGATGTTGATTGTAGTTCAAACTTTTCTTTCGACCACTCTCCATGTTCATATTTTCTCCATAAAAAATCTTCTGACATACTTTCTATCTGTATCATCCTTTTATTTCTAATTTCTCCACTTAAACATGAGATTCCAATGCAAACACAATTTTCATTTAATTGCGCGTAATAAAACATAATTTATCCTCCTTCATTTTTAGATTAAACTAACTACTTGCCAATCAAAATCATTTCCATCAGGGTACCTGTCTGTACTTTTAATCATTTCTATTTGAGTATTGCTATTAAATTTATATGCCATATCAAATTGTATTGGTGGGATAAAACTTCTCTCTATATTTATAGGAGATATGTTTACCTTTCCATGAGAAGAACGACCATGTTGAACACTTATACCTCTTTTAAATTCTAACACACTCCATCCTACAAGTGCATTTCCTGCTTGTGTTCCTTCCAATTCTAATTTATTGTGATAAAGTTTAACATTAATTCCTATTCCTAAATATGGACTCTTGTCTCTTTTACCACTAATTATTATGAATGATTTTGATAAATCTACTGAAGATATTGGAACAGTTACTCTACTTCTATAAACATAAGTAGAACCACTTTGTATATTTTTTAATTCTACACCTCCAATAAAGTTTCCATTAATACCAAAAATATTTACTCCCTGTTTTATATTTTCAGGTCTTAAATTGGATTCTCCTTTTACTATACCAGAACCATTATGATACCCTTTTGGTATTATTTGATTAAAAGTTGTAGGGTTAATAGTAAATGCATTGTGATTAGGCATAACACCTGTTTGCTTTTTCCCACCTTGATAAAAAGTTTTTCCATTTAAAACATCATTTGCCCTTGCTGTCGCATCTTTAGAAATGTCTTTTATTTTATTTGCTAATACACTAAATACCTCGCTTCCACTTGCATTTTGTCCCATGCCAGTAATAGCGGTAGCGATTTCTGTTTTTCCATTACTGGCAGATTGAAAAAGTTGATCGTAATCATCTTGTGTTAGTATTCTTTTCCACGAACTCCATGAATAATTTCCCCCCCATTGAGGATTTGTTCTTCCATACCGTATAAAAATATCAGAAGTACCATAAACAAAAGCTGTTTGTTTTTTTGTTCCAAATTTGTTCCCCTTATCCCTAGTCAGTGTAACAATATAACAAAAACTATTTGGAACTGGAGAGTTTGCATGCTTTGTTACTATAAAGCTCCTTGTGGTATTATTAGGATCATCATAATCATTACTAAATCTATAGATTGGATTTATGGTATCTGTTTCAAAATAAGTAGCTATACCATTTAACTGTTTATCTACACCATTTAATTTTTCTTTTAATTGTTTATTTTCACCTTGGTGCATAATAATTGCATCTTCTACAGTTCTTCCATTTTTCATAAAAACTACATCAGATTTAGTTTGAGGATAATATACATTTCCATTGTGATCCTCTATTCTTATCTTATTTTCAGCCATTTTTCATCCTCCTTACATCTTTTTAAAAAACAATTTTACTTCTTTTGCATTTGATACAGCTGTGCCAAATTTAACATGATCGCCAGGATTTCCTTTGTCTCCTTTAGGTCCTTGTGGTCCTCTCTCCCCTGTGGCTCCTTTTGCTCCAGTATCCCCCTTAGGTCCTTGAATGCCTTGATCTCCCTTATCTCCTTTGGGACCTTGTGGTCCTCTCTCCCCTGTAGCTCCTTTTGCTCCAGTATCCCCCTTCGGTCCTTGAATTCCTTGATCTCCCTTATCTCCTTTGGGGCCTTGTGGTCCTCTCTCTCCTGTGGCTCCTTTTGCTCCAGTATCCCCCTTAGGTCCTTGATCTCCTTTATCTCCTTTCGGACCTTGTGATCCAGTTGCTCCTTTGGGACCAGTTAACTTGCCAGCATTTAATTTCTGTTGAAATGTTTCACCATCGTCAAAAGTTACACAATCTGCACCAGTCAAAACATCTACTTCCTCCAAAATCGCCCCTGTCTTTTCATCTAACAATTGTACTCTTACTTTACTTTTAGCCATTTATATCTCCTCCTATTTTATATTTTTTTAATCCCCATGGTGGGACTAACCTTTATATTTTCTACTACTTGTGTAGGTACTTGATCAGTGATAAAAAAATAAAATGTTCCTTTTTTTCTTTCTCCTACAGGCACATTTTTTTCAGCCACTATTATTTCTGTTTTATCTTCTATTTTATTTTGTAGCTCTGTAATTTCATTATCTATTTTATCCATGTTCTCATTGATCACTTTAATATCTGCTGTTTCATGATCTAAAGGTTTTTTTAACTTTATGTTTCTAGTTAGCTCTGGCATCCTATCACCTTCCTTGTTCTCACTTCTTTCCAATTCATCTTCTTTACCTTTCCCCAAGTTGTCTGTCTCATTTGTAACCATGTAATATAAAGAAATTCATATAATATTTCTAGATGTGCAGGTTTAATTTCTTCAATAGCATTTTTTAAATCCTCTATATTCGGAGGCACTCCATAAACACTAGTAAATATAATATTGATCCTGCCATCAAAAGTAACCTCCACATCTCCATTTGTATAAGCATCTGCTACTAATTTGATAAGATTTCTATCTACTTTGCCTGTTCCTCTCCATTTGGACTTTATAGTGCTCCTTCTATCTTCATAGGTTTTATCTCTATCTGTTTGAATTCCAAGCTCTTTTTCATATATATCTAGTGTCCAAGTAGCTGTCTCTATAAATAATTGTCTTTCTAAATCCTTTAAATCTAATGTGATTTGATCTAATTCTTTTCCTTGTACTTTCATGAGTTCATGAAATATCTCTGATTTTTGCTCATAAAAGGGTAAATATTTTAACATTCTATTTTTAAGCAATGATAACCCCTCCTAGCACTGGAACTGCCTCTTCATGAATCATGATATTTTTCTTTTCATTATTGATAGTCAAATCAGAAAAATCCAGTATCCCTTTTGAATCTAATACAATACTTGCAATCTTATTGTAACTAACCTTGTTTTCTCTAAAGGCAATTTCTTTTAAATATAATTTTATATTTTCCTCTACATCTTTTTGAATCACTTCTTGTAAAATAGCAGTATCTTTCTCTGTAAGATGAAAGGATATATTTAAAAGTACAGGCTCTGCACTTACTACTTTACAAAAGGCTCCAATAGGAGCTTTGCCTTCCCCTAATCCTTTGGATCCAGGATCAATATATTCTTGTACTTCTTTAGCAAGCTCTATATTTGGTTTTTTCTCTTTATCAATAACTACTACCTTTACCGTATTCGGCTGATTATTAGGTAGAGGTATAACCCTTGCATCTCCTACTCCTGTTACTTCCTTTGCCCAATTGAGATAATGGTATTTATTTCCTGATGTGGCAGGAGTTCGAATACGCTCATAGTATCTTTGTAAAAGCTCTTCATCACTTTCTGCATCATAACCATTTGTAAACTCTTTTGGATTTATTACCTTTTTAATACCATTAAGAGTCACAGGAAAATATCTAATGGCTTCTGCTGGAACGTTCCCTATGATTCCATATACTTCACACTTTACCCATACCTCTACTTGTCCTTTATCATCTATAGTTTTATCTTCTTGTACGATAAAATCTACTGTATCACTAGAGACTTTATCATTTATACAAATCTTCGCTCCTTTTTTTCCTATAATTGTTACATAGCCTGTAGCTTGAGTGGCTAGTTTCCTTTTGATTCCTGTTTTCTCATATACCCTTTGCTCTAATTCTGTTTCTTTTAAGTTTTTGATTTCTAATTTATCTTCTAAATTTTTCATATCCTTTTTCATATACTCTAGCTCAATGGCAACAGGCTTTAGGGCATCATAAAAAAAAGACCCTTCTGATCGATCATAAATATTAGATACATTTTTAATCATTCTATCTTGTATCACTTCTTTATCCTCTAGCATAAGATTTCACCTCCTTATTAAAAGTTTCTTCATTTATTAAATTCACCTTAAAAGATAAATTTATATAAGATGCAACCTTCTTGATTTCAAAATGATAAACAGAAGCAATCATAGGATGTTTCATAAGAGATTGACTGATTTCTCTTTTTAATTCTGCTTCTATAAAATCCTTTGGAAGATTTTTTCCTATAATAAGATCTTCTACAATCACGCCATATTCATTTTTATCTTTTCTTTGATAGATTTTATATTTATATTTTTCTGTTCTTAATACTTTATCAATCCATCCCTTAATTGCGTCTACACCTAATACCTCTACTAATCTCCCATCCTTTATGACAAACTCCCCTTTATCAAAGTCAAATAAAAAAGACTTACCCATCCTTGGCAAATCCTTTGGCTTCTCTTCTTTCATTTTTAAATTTGCTACTTGTGGAAACATTACAAACTCACCCCCTTGTCTAGTAGAAAGTAGGTTTGTTCGTCTGTAGTAGGAATCAATATTACTTGATCTCCTTTTTTCAAGGTATCTGTATATTTGAATGTTCCTTTCATACTGACATTTCCTTCTACATTTCCATTTACTACTTCATAGGTAGTAGGAACGTTAGATTTTAATGTAATTGATCCACTTTCTCCACTAGTGCTTTCGTCTCCTTTAATCTCAAATTGTCTTTCATAATCCTCTAAAACATGAGCTCCTATAATCAAATGCTCTTTCGTCAATATAATCTTATCCCCTAAATATACTTGAATATTAGGAGGGGGACTAATGATCGTTCCTACTTGTGGCCCCAAGTAAGGTCTATTGTCCCTTTCTTTAAATAAACTTGCCAATTCACTAATTCCATCCATTACATCACCCCCAATCCTAATTGCATTTTGTGGATTCCATTTTGAACAGTATGGGTTACATCCTTGATTAAATATTTCCCACAAATGCCTGTGACTGGTTCTTGGATTGTAATGGTTCTTCCTGCCCTTACTTTATCATCACCTAACATTTCTACACTATTTTCTTCAAATATTTTTCCTAATTCCTTTAACATATTGTTTGCAATATTTTTTGCCTGAATCTTATCCTTTTTTTCTATACTGACTACATCTTGAAGGAGTCCATATTCTCGAATCAACTTTTTATCTCCTTCTGTGATGATCAAATGATCATCTGATATAACTTGGATACTATTTTTCATCTCTTCTATAGATCTTTTGCGACTGGGATTAGAAATAGCACTACTTACATCATAAGGCTGTATATTTTGTGCCAATTGAAAGGTTCCTTGTACCTCTAGCTCTTGTTGTTTTTCTATATACAATTTTCCTGCTCTCATTTCCATCCTATACTTGGTTTGTGTACTTTTATGGGCAATATCTAAAATATCTTCAATAATTTCACTTACAGCTTTATCATTATATATTTTATGGATAATCGTAGGAATAGGAGCTATAGATCCAATAGAAATGGAGAAATCATTTAAAATCGTTTCTATAGCTTTCTTTCCTGTGGTTTTATTAAACTGATAAACGGCTTTACTTTTATTCAAATAAAAAGCACAATCAAAGCAGCTATAATTGATCTTGCCTCTTCCATTTTTTTCTTCAGATACTACAATTCCTCTACATATTTCATCTTTGTTTTTTAATATTATCAAACTTCCTAGCTGTACTGGATTGATTGGAAAATATCGATCATCATTAAAAGCAATATCAAAGTCAAGCTGTTGTCCTAGCTCACTGATATTGCTTCTCCACTGAATATTTCCAACCAAAGGGGTAATATCTGTCTGTATATTATTTTTTATACTCAATAGCTGATACATACTACACCACCTTTTGTTCTAGTTTGATAAATTTAAACTCATTTAGAGTAAGAGTATAGTAAATATCTCCTGTTCCATCTTGTTGTCCATATTCAAAACTTTCTATTGTACAAGGCATATTCACTAATTCATTAGAAGCATCTGTAATAACCAATCGGATAGGTACTCTTCTGCTCTTCCATTCCTCTAGAATTTTTATATATTCCCACCCTTTATATTGTCTATCTCTTAAAAAAGGATAGTCTTTGTTTGGAAAAAATGACTGGATAGATATACTCTTTAAAGAATCCATACCAATAAGTTTGATTTCTCCTTGATTGATAGTATCAAAAGTTTCATTCTTCATTCCTGACTGTATCTTAAATTCTTTAGGCAATACAGGAAGTCTAATGACTTGCTCTCGATTATTAATAGAAAGAAATATATCCATATACCCACCTCCCTTATGCATATCTATAGTTATTTGCCATTGATTGTTTTAATCTTGGAACCAACTCATTTAAAATCTCTGTAGTTGACTTGTTTGTACCGCTAATATTAATAGTGTATTTGTTTTGGTTTTTAATAGAATGATCTACTCGAGTACCCATGATCTTTGTTCCTCCGTTGGCTACTTTATTAGCTTTTGGAGTAATTTTATTATTCTTATAAAGCTTATAAACATTGTTTCCAGATACCTTTGTTGATGATTTGATGTGGTTTTTTTGTTGAATTCTACTTTTACTACGTCCTTTATTGGGTAACCTTCTCATCTTCCCACCATTTTTTCCTGATTTTTTAATGGTAGATAAGGATCTTTTAGGTGCAAAGATATTTTTTACTGTATCTATCATCTTTCCTGTACCCTTATCTAATTTTTTTTGTATATGTTTTGGAGCAGCTTCATAAAAAATGCTCCCTGCAAAGTTTACAGCAGAACCTACCGTAGATAATACCGTTCCTACTCCTGGTAAGACTTGCGTTGCATCTAAAGCCATATCTGTTGCTGCAAGAGCTGATAAAAATTTACTATCTCCTTTTGCAATAGTCTTAATATTTTCTGCGTATCCTAAAACAGGGAAAAATGATTTTTTAAATGTTTTTCCTATACTTAGTAGTTTTGGAAACTTTGTAGATGTTTTGGATAAAATAGTTGTATATTTCCCATGAATCATCTCTTTTGTAATCTTACCTAAAGTCTTTGCTTGAGATGTATAATTTTTATTTCTCAATCTCCCAATCATATTTACTGATTTTTCAACTAATATTTTACTTGTTTTTCCTATCTCATTTTTTAACTTAGTATATCTTCCTGATGCCATCTGTTTTGTAATCTTTGCTATGGTCTTCGCTTGTTTATTCAAATCTTTCCCACTAAATTCTCCTATTTTTTTCATTACTTTATAAGACATATCCCCTAATTGATTTTTATATCTACTAGTTACTTTAAAAATTGCCTTTTTACCTACTTCACCTATTTTGTCCTTTGTATCATCATGAGTTGCTATATTTTTCATATGCTCAGTAAAATCCTGATTTGTGTCATAAAAATTGACTCTCTCTTTTATTTTCTGCCCTATGTGATCTAAAGAAGGGTCAATATATTTTTTCGCAAGCTGTGATTTCATTTCATTTAGCTTTTTAATAGGCCCTAGATTAGATATTAATTTATCAATAGGCTCACTGATAAAATCTGTGATTTCATCTTTTATAAAAGACTTAAATTTTTCTGCTTGTTTTTTGGCAAATTCACCATGATAATTATCGTCAACTCTCTCAGTTAAGCTTCCATCGCTCATTCATTCACCACCTTTTTTTTACAAATAAAAAAGATCCCTCTATATGATACCTTTCAAATTGTAGTTAAAATGTTTAATGACAAAGTCATAAAAATAAGGAACATTTATTGAAAATTTGTGAAAATATAGAATAAGGGAGAAAATTGATAGCATTACACTGTTTGAGCGTAGCGAGTTTGTAATGCTATTTTCGACCGTTTCTATATATTTTCCAAATTCGAAAATTAGTGACGTTTTTTATGACTTTGCCATAAAATCAAAAGGCACCTATTCAAGGTACCTTTATTCTTCTATTTCTCTATTCATCATCTCTTCAATTTCTTCCATTTCCTTTTCATAAAATGCCATCAAAAGAATCAATTCCCCTCTTGGCATATTGTAGATCACAGACGGTCTAATTCCTTTGGTTTTCCAAAAATAATAAATCATTTGAGTCAAACCATCTGTGTCAATTAGTTTTTTACTTCTTCTACAGCTCCACCATCAAACCCGCTTAATTCTCCAATCATATTGTATAAAGTCAGAAGCTCTCCAGGAAGAAGAAGCTTTCTTACTAAATCCTTTGGTGTATATACATGAAATTTATCCATTAATTCCTTTGTTTTAAACCTTGGGTTTTTCACTCCTTCTATAACAGTCATAAGCTGTAATTCCCCAATGTTTATATTTTCTTGATTTTCATCCATTGCCATTTCTTGAATTTCCTCCATTTTATCAGGAGTTAATGCTTCCACTTGAAAAATTACTTTTTCTCCTGTCATAGAAGATAACCTTTTTATTTCTACTTCTTTACTAGGCTTTTTTAATTTCTTTTCATCTAATTGAAGCAACAAATCTAATGTATTCATATTCATCCTCCTTATTCTGGCTGAATCATATCAGCAAAATCATAGTCTGTAAATGTAAATGGACATTCTACTTTTCCTAATGCTTTTGTCTCAAAATTCATAAGAGTTAAATCATCAAAGCTTACTTCTTTGAGTACAACTCTTTCTGATTGACCATTTACTGTATCTGGATCAGCTAATTTTGAAACAATAGTAAACCTTACATCTTTTCCTTTTTTAATCATATCTCCTAGCTTGATTGCCATCCTAGAGTTTACTTTGTGCATCTTTAGTGTTCCTTTTCCTTCCCATCCTGTAATCTTTGTATCCTTTGCCAAAACGCCACACATATTTACATCTTCTTTTTTCAATGTAATCTTTGCCTCAAGTCCTGTTAACTCACTGACCTTATCTCCATCTAACCAAATTTCTCCCCATGTACCATTAATCACTCTATTTCCAGCTATTTTATTTGCCATATTGATTCCCCCTTACATAAATATTTCCATTGTTAAGTCTTCCATTGCATCTAAAAACTTTACTTTTGCCTTAATAAATACTTCACTTCCAGTATTGTACTCTTTGATTTCTTGTTCCTTTAATGCTTCTACCTCTACACCTTTTTTCATGAGATATAATCTTTGCCCAAGCATATCAATCTCGGCCTTGCTATCATAATCTGGGTCTAATACATCTATTCTTTCTAATTCCTCAAAATAAGCATTCAGTGCAGCTAAAAACAATACTTTATTATCATAGGAATTTACAACTTTTCCTACATAAGATCCATCAAAAGTATCATGAATATCATCTCTCATCAGATCTACTGCATCTACAATCTTAATTTTCTTAAATTCTTCACCCTTTGTAGCTGTAGTAGTAGTCAAAGAATTGACTCCCCTGCCTATTTTGATTTTTTCTCCATCATGGATAAGAATTAATTTTCCAGCATCAATATCTTTATCTGGATTTTCTGATTCTGTAATGCTTTCTAGTTCATTAAGTGCATAATAAGTAGAGCTTCTTGTAAATGGAAGTCCTGCAAGCACTCCAGCAATCCTACAAGTATATTGACTTGCGCTATAAGTCATATCTCCTACCTTTATACCTTCTGTTGCAAAATTGATAATTCCTTCATGATCTGCCTCTACATTGGGAAGTACTGCTTTAAATGTCTTTTTATTGTTTTGTCTTTGTTCTTTAATCCATGAAACAATATTTTGAACTGCTTCTTGTGAAATATCTGGAATAGAAAGATAATTCCACTTTTTATTTTTCAATCTTTTTAAAGCTACTGCATAATCTTCTTCCTTTCCAATTCTTTCAATAATAATTTTGCTAGGTATTCCCATGAGCGTTTTTTCAATGTAGTCTCTGTTCTCTTTTGTCCAGTTGTCTTTTGCTACTTCATCGATAGATCTATATTCTACTGATTCTAAATCCACTTTATCCTCTTTTAAAATAAGTGCTACAATTCCTCTAGCACTTCTTTGAATTGCAGTTGTTCCTTGTGTTTTAAAGTTTATTAATATTTGTGGTAAACCCATTAAATCTCCTCCTTTATTCTTAAATCCTTCATCATTTCATAATTTTTATAACCATAGACCTTCATCTGATCTATTGTATCTATAAAAGCTATTTCAAAAGAAAACACCAATACTTTATCTACCATTTTTACTGTAGTTTCTTGAATAGTAAATTTCCTATCCTCTACTTCTAAAACACAAGAAAAAATATCCTGAAGTTTTTCTAATATCTCAATATTTTCTTTGATGGTTTGGCTTTTTGAAAAGTACTCAATCTTTATTTTGATTTTTTTATTTTGATGATATCTGCTTTCTAACGTAGTAGATACAGGTAAAACTTCAATAAAAAATGCAGGTCTATCCAATGATTCTCCCTGCATGGTTTCATAGAAATAACTCGTATCAAAATGACTCTTTAATATTTTTAATACAGTCTCTTGAATTTTTAATAATGTAATCATCATCTCTCCTTCCACAAGCTCCTTCGTTCCATAAGTTTTTCCTCTATTAAATGATTTAATAAATGGCTTATCTCCATGAAATCCATTAATGTTTTTTCATTAGAGTCTATAGACTGATTGGTTTCTTTGTGTAGTTCTTTCTCCATTGCTTCTAATTTTTTCTTAAGTTTTAATACATTTTCTTTATAAGCATCCCTTTGTTGGATCACTTGATTGAGTCTAGTTCTTGGAACAAATTGATTATTATTTAAGAGTATTTTTTGATTTTTTGTTTTTTCCTTTACTTCTTTGTATAAACTTTCTCCTAGGATTTCCTTTAACTCTTTCATTAAAATCATCTCCTTTTATTCCTTTACGTGTTTTACGTGTAACGCCACGATTCATTCTTCTCATTTTAAATTATAATAGATTCATTTTTATTATATCGGCCTAATTTCGGCACTTTTTCGGTATATCCAATGCAGATATCTCTAATAAAATACTGTTTTTGAGTATTTTATAGATTTTAGTTAAAGCCTCATTTCTTATTTCTCTACATTGTCTTTCTTCTATATTTACTTCAAAAGTAATATACCTCCAAATTTTCTTATCTACATACTTCATCTTGATAATTTTTTTCTCTAAATCTGTAAGGCTTTCTACTGCATTGTGAATTCTTCTTAAAAATCTTTCCATATGCCTTTTTTCAAATTCAAGTAAATCAATCATTTCTTCTATTTCTAAATCCTTCAATACCTGTGTCTCTGTTTTAGAAAAAATTTGATTGCTCCTTATAAATTCTTCATAATTGATACCCTTTAAACTTAAATATTGCATATCTTTTAAATCTCCGATCTGAAGTTCTATTTCTTTTATTTTTGCTTCATATTGTTTTAAGTTTTTAAGAGTATTTTCCACTCCCTTCATACTTATTTTTTTGTTACGCTTTTGTATTTTTTCTTTTTCTAAACTTTGTGTATACATAAACCTTCACCACCATAAATAGTTTATTTTTTGATATCTGTAATAAAAATACATTTATTGATTTTTATTTAATTTATTGATTTTTTTGTATATCTCTTATTTTAAAGTATAATATATATTTTTTACCAATTTAGGCATACTTGTGGCACTTTATCGGAACTTTTCCTCCAAATATTTTAGATATATAGAAAATTATACCACATTTTTTCGAACATGTGTTCGTTTATTCTAAAAAAATAAAACTTAGCTCAAATCAAATGAACTAAGTTTTTTTCTTATTTTATTTACTACTTCTTAAATTTAAATGTATCTGCCATATACATAACGGCTTCTAATTGTTGATCAAAATCCTTTGAAACATTAATATAATACATCATAGCATATTTGTCTTTTTTATCATGATCAAATATATGTAGTTGCATATGTTTTACTTCTACCCCTTGTACAGTAGACGTAACAGTTGTTTTTACTGCTTCTCCATTAGATAAAGTGATTTTTTCCATTTTTAAATTTTTAAGCATATCTGTATCGTCAGCAGCATCTACTTCTTCTTGTAATTGCTTCATATATTCATCTATATCGGGAAATTTTTCATTAAAAGTTTGAACACTTACATTAGGTTTGAAATTAGTTTCTGGATCCTGTGTTCCACACATAAATACAGTTATATCATCCATATCTTTATATTTTTCACTTGTCCATGTAGTTGGATACTTTGTTTCAAAAAATTCATTTGAAAAATCTTGAGTTTCAAATTCTACTTTCATAGGCTCTACTTTTACTTCATTAGATGAAGCTACATCCTTTTGTCCACATCCTACTAATAAAAGTATACTACATAAAAAAATACCTATTCCTTTTAAAACTTTACTTTTTTTCATTAAATAACCTCCATATCTTTTTATCTATCATGTCATGTACTTTTCATAAATTTTGCACACATTATTCAATTTAACATTTATGTAAAATAATAACCATAGTACTTTTTTACTATTCATTCTAAGATATGGAAAAATTATTTTATTGATTTAATTTCCAAACAAAAAAATTTAAAATCCCTGCAAAAGCCACCCATATGATATATGGAATCAACAAATATCCTGCCCATGCATCTAATTTGTAAAATTTTTTAAAAGTAATGAGAATAAGAACCCACAAAACAATCAATTCTACAAACGCAAATCCCCTTAACCCAAGTCCAAAGAAAAGTATTGGCCAAAAAAAATTAAAAAAGAGTTGTAATCCATAAAAAAACAATGCCTTTTTTACTTTAGGATTTTGAGTCCCTAACATAAAAATTCTATAACTTGCTATACCCATTAAAAAATAAAGAATCGTCCATACAATAGGAAAAACCCATCCTGGTGGAGAAAAATCTGGTTTAATCAAGTTTGCATACTCCCTATATGTATCTTTTGTCAAAAAAGCACTTAATACCCCTACTAACTCAGGAATCAATATACATACAATCAATGCAAAAATATTTTTTCTTCCTTTTACTTTGATCACCTTCATCACAATCCTTTCTTTTTAAATTTCCAGGGAAATGAACATTTATATATATATTATTAAAATTTTCATTTTTATATACTTTTTTGCAACCTTTTTCTTTTTAATATACTCTATATAAATAGAACAAAGAAAGGAAACCTTCTATATTATGAAAATAGATGAAAATATATATGTTTCACGACTCAAAAATGGTGATCCAACAGCTTTAGAAAAATTTATGGATCTTTATGGTACTAAACTTTTTAGAACCATTTATCTTATGGTAAAAGATGAAAAATTAGCAGAAGATATTCTTCAAGAAGTTTTTATTACTCTGTTTTATAAAATTCATCAATTTAGAAAAGAATCTTCTCTTTATACTTGGATCTATAAAATCACCATTCATAAATGTAATAAATATATGAAAACCTCTTGGTTTCAAAGAGTTTTCCCTACAGATATCATATGGGATCATTTTAAAAACTCACAAGATTTTCAAGACGAATATGTAGACAAAGAACATATTCAAAACCTTATTTTTTCTCTTCCTGATCATTATCGTTGTATACTCATTCTTTTTTATTATGAAGATTTTACAATGGAAGAAATTCATCAAATTACAGGTGAAAATATAAACACTATAAAAAGCAAACTTCATAGAGGAAGAAAACTGCTTAAAGATTTACTAGAAAAGGAGATGAATTTATGAAAATCCATGAAGATGTTGTAAAAAAACTATTTAAAGAAAAATTAGATTCTTCTTTATTTCATATACAAATGAATCCTCATATGAAACAAAATATTTTAAACTCTTTACATCCTATAAAAAAACAAAATATATTGCAAAGAATTTTAAATTACGAGATTCGTATTCATCTATCCCCTGCTATTGGATGTATATTGATTTTTATGATTTTAATAGGCTCTTTTACAGCCCATCAAATCAAGCTGACTCATAAAGAAATTGTTCATGCTCAAATATACCCTGTACTACTTCAAAATAGGAGGTAAATCATGAAATATATTACAATCAAAATAAAGCACATATTATGCTTTATAGTCATTTTATTCATAGGTTTTTTAAGCTTTCAAATCTTTTATCCAGATATACTTTATGGAATTGGAAAATTATACGATATGAATGAAAACCATGACATAGCCAACGGCTATTATGAAAAAATATTAGAAACAGATCCTTCTAGCCCTTTAGCTGCTTTTACTACCCATAGAAAATTTTTAAATATATTATCTTCTAAAAATCTTTCTCTTATGACAGATATAGTATACATCGATCATGATTCATCTTGTAAAAGTGGTTTTAATATTTCAAAAGAAGATTTAAAAAAGATTAATGAACAATATGAAAAAGTTATTCAAAACTGCATCAATCCCAATTTAAAATTAAAACTACAATTAGATACAGCTCTTTTAAATTGGTTTGGAGGAGATTATCATAGATCTATAGAAATTCTTAATGCAAAAGATCAAGCAGGTGACCCTGCCCTTTTAAATTTTCATAAGTTATTTCTATCTTCTATTCATCTTTTGACAGGAGATATTGAAAAAATTCCAACCATAATAGATAAAAATAATTTAGATTCTTATGCTCCTTTAAAAGATAAAGCATCTTTTATTCTTTCTTATTATCATTTATTAAGGGGAGAAGACTATTCTGTACCTTCCTATGAAATGACTCAATATCTTTCTTTATCTAATGAATATGAAATTTATGCTAGACTTCTCAATATAGAAGATGCACTACAAAATATTTCATACCAACTCAAAAGAAACTCTACATCTGGAGATGGACAAATTTATGGAACATTAACACTAGAAAAACAACCTCTTCCTTATAAAATTTTGCTACTTAAAAGAGAAGATGACACCTCATTTTCTGCATCTTTTGTAGGTGAAGACTCTATTTCCATGTCCATCACAGACCAAAACGGTAATTTTTCTTTTATAAATATTCCTAAAGGAAAATATAAAATTGCAGCTTATGTTCCTTGGCCCTTAATTAAAGGGAAAAATTTTTTTACTCCACAGGGAGGCTCTATTCAACTTGAACAAAGTACAAAATATGAGACACATATATCTTTTACTCCAAAATTAAATATTAAAAATGTAAAAGTATCTTCCGATCATACAAAGCTTGATTTTGATTTTGATCCTATAGAAAATGCATCTTATTATGTTTTAACAATGGGAGAAGTGGTTAAGGAAAACAACCAAGAAAATGCCGAATATACTTTTTATTCTGATCCTTTTACACAAAATCACATCTCCATAAATGTAAATGACCATAGAGAAAGTAGAAGTGGTGGCATGGTTTGGGATGATCAAGGAATTGTTCCTTCTTATGTATGGGGTCCCTTTTATACTGAAGGAAAATACACCTATAAAATTACTGCCTATGATCAATATGGAATCATTGGGGATAGCTTTGGTGTATGGTCTAATGAAACATATCCTACCATATGGATTCCTGGATCTCCATTTACAAAAGAAGACCATTTATTATTCAATCGATCTTATGAAAAAGCCATAAAAGGATACAAAAAGATTTTAGAAACAAATCCGAATGATATTCATGCTCTCAGAGTATTATCCGTACTGTATTCCTTTGGTTACAAAGCAGAACCTGAAAATAAAGATATTAAAAATGCTATTATCTATACAGAAAAGTTACACAATCTTCTTCCTCATGATAAACGTATCAAAGAAGATCTTCAAGATCTAAGAAATGAATTTAAAAATAATTTAAAATAAGTTTTTATAAAAATTATGAATTTTCCACTCACCTTTAGGACAAACTTTGATTATATTACAATAGAGGAGAGTGGAATTTTTTATGGATGCTACAGTCTCTTTACCTCCTAAGTCTATTCATGTAGATACCCCTATGGCATCTCATCATTTGCAAAAAGTGCTTACTAAGTATCTAGATGAATATTATACAAATGAATATGGTGATTTGATCATTCTCTGCATAGGAACGGATCGATCTACTGGAGATTCATTAGGCCCTTTAATTGGATATAAACTTGAAAAACATTTTAAAAATAAAGAAGGTATTTTTGTTCATGGTACATTAAATGATCCTGTACATGCAAAAAATTTAGATACTTCTATAGAGTTTATATATAAGACCTATGATACTCCTTTTATTATAGCTATAGACGCTTCTTTGGGGAGACATGAAAGTATTGGCCAAGTGACTATAGGATATGGTCCTATCAAGCCAGGAGCAGGGGTAAATAAGGATTTAACTTATATTGGGAATATACACATTACAGGAGTAGTCAATCTAGGAGGATTTATGGAATATATGGTCCTTCAAAATACAAGGCTGAGTATTGTAATGAATATGGCTGATATGATTTCAGACGGGATTTTGTATAGTATTTGGCGTCAATTAAGAAAAGTGAAAAAGGAGCAATCTTTTGTTCCCAATTGATTTGCTCCTTCTTTTTTAAAACAATGATTCATAAGCTCTTTTCTCAATAGCATAAATGATCTGTTGTATATTTTTATTGGCTACATTAATAATCAGAGCTCCTCGGTCCATATCTATAACATTGTCAAAGTTTTCAAGGTAACTCAAGCTACTGTGATTGCTATCATACAAAATAGCATCTACTGCTTTATCATAATTTTCATGTACTACTTCATAACCCCTTGCTTCTAATTCTTTTCCAAGAGGTTTTAAATTATCTTGTATAGCAATAATCTTTGGCATAAAAACACCTCCTAGCTGTATTATGACTAGAAGGTTTTTTATTTATACTTTATTTTTCAATTTTTATAAAGCTTTCTTCACATATTCATTTAAAGATTGTCTCTTTGCTCGATCGAGTGCTTGAAGTTCTTCCACAGAAAGAGTATGTGATGACTTTCCTTTTTTAATAGGCTTTCCATAAACTACATTATTATTTCTACTATAAATACTTGTAATTAATATTCCATTGTCTTGTTCATCTAGTAATGCCATAGAAAAACTCAAGCTTCCGCCTATATCATCAAATGCATTATATTGAATAATTCCAACCTTTTGAATAGCATAAAGAAGTTTTTGTTGTATTTGTTCTATAGAAAGATCTGTATTGTTCATACGAATATCTAACTGATCAATTTTAGAATAATATTGATGAATAATTTCTTCTATATTTTTCCCTTCTATATTATTTGATAATTTTTCATATTTTTTCTTGAGTCTAGAGAACTTTCTTCCTTGTATACATACAAGAATTAATAATAATATACTCGTCAGAGCACTATAAAAAACAATGATTTCCATATTTTTGCTTATAAACTGAAACATCTGCGCCATTTCTTCCACTCCTTTTAAAGTTTCCTGTAAAATATATTATCTCATGGAAATCCAAAAAAATAAATAGTATGTCTAATTTTAACACATACTATTTTTAATCCCATATAGAAAATTACTACTTCTCCATTTCTTCACAAATTCTTTCAATTGCCTTAATGGCCTTTTTTATATCTTCTATTGTGTTAAAATATCCCATACTAAATCGAACTGTTCCCTGCTCAAAAGTTCCTATTGTTCTATGGGCAACTGGCGCACAATGAAGGCCAGATCGTACTCCTATAGAAAAAACTTTATCTAATAAATAACTCACTTCTGAAGAATCTTCTTCTCCTATATTCATAGAAACCACAGCTGCTTGTTTTTTTTCATCCTTTGGCCCATATATTTTTACTTTCTCTATTTGTTTCAATCCTTCTAACATGCACTTGGTCAAAGATTCTTCATGCTCTCTAATTTTTTCTATTCCTTCTTTTAATATAAACTCAACTCCTGCTCCTAATCCAGCAATACCACTTGTATTTGGAGTTCCACTTTCATATCGATCTGGAAGTATATCTGGTTGTGTTAATAGTTCAGACTTACTCCCTGTTCCTCCTTCTTTCATTTGTATCAATTCTAGACCTTCTTTGATATACAAAATACCAGTTCCTTGTGGTCCTAATAATCCTTTATGTCCTGGAGCTGCCAAAAGATCTATATTCATTTTTTGTACATCTATAGGATAGACCCCTGCTGTTTGAGCTGCATCTACTAAAAACAAAATATTAGCTTCTTTTGCAATTTTACCTACCTCATCAATTGGCATAATGGTTCCGGTTACATTCGATCCATGTGTCATAGCTATAAGCTTTGTATTTTTTTGAATAGCTTTTTTTATATCTTTTGGATTGATTTCTCCATTTTGGTTGCATTGCACAATCGTATGTTCTACTCCTATATCTTTAAGGGTCATAATTGGACGAATCATAGAATTATGCTCCATACTAGTTGTAATCACATGATCTCCTCTTTTTAATATCCCTTTTAAAGCTAGATTTAAAGAATCTGTAGCATTGCATGTGAAAATAATTTGCATAGGATTCTCAATATGAAACAATTTGCATAAAAGTTCTCTTGTTCGATAGATGATCCTTCCAGCCTCTAGAGCTAATGCATGGCCAGATCTCCCTGGATTTGCTCCATATTTTCTCATACATACATCCATAGCTACATATACATCTTCTGGCTTAGGATAAGTTGTTGCTGCATTATCTAAATAAATCACCCTCTACACCCCACTTTATCAAATCAACCTATAGTACATATATTATGCATACCTTCTTTTATATGTGTTGAATGAGTATCCTTACATGATCTACATGAAATATTTTTTTTATAGTATTTAAATATTCTCTTAAGATAATGGCTCTATAATTTTCACTATGAGTAATCAAAAGCATGTCCTTTTCATGTTTTTTTATTTGAATCAAAGTATTAAAATATTTTTCAAAATCCTTTGGATTGATTTCTCTTTTTAATATTTGAAATTCTTCTTCTATAGAAGTATTTTTTAAACGATCCTCCATAGGAGTAAAATCCTCCATATAAATTTCTTTTGGAATATCTAACATAGATTTCATATAAATCTCTTCATTCATCATCCTATCTCCCTATCTCTTTTACTCATATTATATCAAAGATATAAAAATTTCATTCTTATTTTTTATTGATCCGTTCTATGTCTCATTCGCATTTGAGGACTTTTATAAAGAAGCATCATAAACCATGTAGTTAAAATAATTCCTTTAATAACACTACTCATACTAATACTCCACCATACTCCATTTAATCCTAATAATTTTTCAGAAGAAATAATCTTTGCTACTGGAACTCTAAGACCAGTAAAAACAATTCCTATAACAGATGGAGGAATTGTACGTCCAATTCCATTGAAAGCTCCAGTTGTAGTAATTTCTATACAAATAAACAATTGAGACAAACCTAAAATTCTTAAATATTCAACTCCATAATCAATCGCCTCTTTTTCTGGTATAAATACTGAAAATATGGGCTTTGCTCCTAATATTAATAACAACGTTGCAAAAACTCCTATACATCCTACTATTCCTAGAGCAATAAAATATCCTTTATAAATTCTTTCTCCTTTTCTTGCTCCATAATTTTGGCCTACAAAAGTTCCAAGAGCTGTTGAGAATCCTCCTGCTGTCATCCAAGAAATAGCTTCAATCTGAGCACCTACCTTTTGAACTGCAATGGGTACAGGCCCCCAATGAGCAACAATTCTTGCAATAAACATAGAAAATATAGTAAACAAACCATTTTGAAACCCTACAGGAGATCCTATTTTTATTATTTTTTTCATATAATCCATTTCTGGTTTCTTAAATAAAGAAAAGTTATTAAATAGTATAAATTTTCCTCTAATATTTAAAATAAAGCTTATAGTTACAATCAATTGAGCACTAATAGTTGCAATAGCGGCACCCTTTACTCCTAAAGCAGGAATAGGACCTAATCCAAATATTAATAAAGGATCTAATAACATATTTGCAACTAGTCCAATACAATTCATAATAAAAGGAGTTTTACTATTTCCATAACCATTTAAAATTCCTGTTAATACAGGATTTAAAAAATAAAAAACAAAGCCTAAGGTTACAATCACCAAATAATCAATAGCTTTTTCAATAACCTCTTGATCTCCTATATTAAAAAAGTCAATAAGTTCGTTTCGAAACAATAAAATAACCGCTCCATATAATATGGCTAACAAAATAATCAATTGAATTGTATTTTGAACATATCCTTTTGCACTCTTTATATCCTCTTTTCCTATAGATTGAGCCACTCCTATTTCAGCAGCAGTCTTTGGTATTAATATAAATGCCATAGCAAGCCAAGTAAAAAATCCTGCTGTTCCTACAGCTGCTACAGATTTGCTTCCTACCCTTCCAATCCAGATCATATCTGTCATATTGTAAGCCATTTGAACAAAAGCAGTACCTGTAATGGGGATAGCTAGTTTGATTAAAGCTTTTGAAATACTTCCCTCTGTTAACTTCGTATTTTTCATCATAATATTTTCTCCTTCTATAACTATAAATCTTCATATATATAAAATATGATTGATTGCATCATTATATCATATACCTATTTGTTCTATTTAAAATAGAAAATACCATCATTCCTATTATGATTCCATCAATAAATGTAACTATATAAGTCCCTATATAAAAAATATGTATCTGATCCATTAAAGAGATTCTTCCTAATAAAAAAAGTACAGCTATCATGAAAATAAAACTATAATAAAAAAGTTTTCTCTTTGTACTCCAATAGAAAAGAGAATAATTTTTAAACCTTCTCTTTTGATAGATATAAAAAAGAATAATGAAAAATCCTAAAAAAGTACTTCCATGCTGCAGCAATTTATAAACTGGGATAAAATGATTCATTATTACAATATTTTTTGTTAAAAGCGAAATTTTTTGTACAAAAAATCCTCTGCCATGAGTAAATCCATCCCACAAGACATGAGAAATCATTCCTAATAAAGATGAATATACAAAAATAATATATTCATTTATAGAACTTAATCTCCATTTTTCATAAGCAATATAACTATACCAACGATCTAATGGAGTAGGTAAGCTCATGATAAAAGATTTTTTTATCAACATATGAAATAAATAAGCAAAAATAAAGCATAGTGGTAAATTTAAAACAAAAAATCCTAATAAAGAATGACCAATTGTTCTTATTGGTCTAAATTTTAAAAAATATTCAAAATCTGGAGCCATACTTCCTAAAATCAAAGCTGTTAAATTAAAATACTTTGTATACTTGTCTTTGATAGGTAAAACAATAGCTGGATGTGAAAAAGTAAATGGCATATATTACCCCTTTTCTTTTATACTCTGTCAAAAAACAAACCGCTCTATAGCGGTTCCAGACTGTTGACAAACTATATTTTAGCAAAGTCATAAAAATGAGGAATAATTATTGAGAATTTGTGAAAATATAGAATAAGTGAGAAAATGATTAGCATCACACTGTTTGAGCATAGCGAGTTTGTAATGCTATTTTCGATCGTTTCTTTATATTTTCCAAATTTGAAATTACAAGCTAAAACCACTTTATAACAGTTCTTATTTTATATCAATTTTAACATAATTTTCTACTTTTATGACCTCTTTTTATGAAAGTTTCACATGAAACATCAGCTTACACTTCCCCTTAATACCTCTATTAATCTTTCTAATTCATCCTCGCTATAATATTCAATTTCTATTTTTCCTTTTTTCTTACCCTTTATGATATTTACTTTTGTTCCTAGCCTTTCTTTTAACACATCCTCTATATAAGAAATATGATTATCTTTTTTTATTTTGGGTTTAGGTTGTTCTTTTTTATTTTCGAGCATCTTTGTAATAATATTTTCTGTTTCTCTTACAGATAAACCATTTTGAATGATTCCTTCAGCCAATTGCTTTTGTAAATTATGATCTCCTATACGCAGTAAAGCTCTTGCATGTCCACTAGAAATCAATTGATCAATCAACATATTTTGCACTTCTTCTGTCAGATTTAAAAGTCTTACGGTATTGGCAATATAAGGTCTACTTTTTCCAATGCTACATGATATTTCTTCTTGGGTAACTTTATATTTCTCCATCAAATTCTTATATGCAAAAGCTTCTTCTATAGGATTTAAATCCTCCCTTTGAATATTTTCTATTAAAGCAATCTCCATACGTCCCTGTTCATCTATCTCTTTTATGATACATGGAATTTCATCTAATTCTGCTTGTTTACAAGCCTTCCATCTTCTTTCTCCTGCTATGATTTCATATCCTTGTCCAATAGGTCTAATAACAATAGGTTGAATGACTCCATGATTTTTAATAGATTCTGATAAAGTTTCTAATTTTTCTTTATTAAAATGTTTACGAGGTTGATTTTTATTAGGTCTAATTTTATGAATAGAAATCATTTCTATATTTCCTTTATTCTCATTTTGAATATCATCATCTTTTTTGTCTGGAATCAAAGCACTAAGCCCTTTTCCTAAAACATTTCTTCTTTTAGCCATCTAGATCACATCCCCTTCTATATCTTCTTCTAAATATAAAAATTCTTCCGCAAACTCTGAATAGGCTTGTGCTCCTTTAGATTTTGGATCATATTCGATAATAGATAAACCATAGCTTGGAGCTTCTGCAAGTCTTACATTTCTAGGTATCAACGTAGTATATACTTTTCCTTTAAAATATTTTTTTACTTCATCTACTACTTGTATAGATAGGTTGGTTCTCCCATCAAACATACTTAAAACAACCCCTTGAATTTGAAGATTTGGGTTTAAATTATTCCGTACTAATTCAATGGTATTCATAAGTTGACTAACTCCTTCTAGGGCATAATATTCACATTGAATGGGAATCATCACGCTATCTACTGCCGTTAATGAGTTAATTGTTAGAAGCCCCAATGAAGGTGGACAATCTATAAAAATATAATCATATTCATCCTTTACCTTGTTTATGGCATTTTTTAATTTGTTTTCCCTATCTTCCAGATAAGTCATTTCAATTTCGGCTCCTGCTAATTGAACACTGGAAGGAATAATGGATAGATTTTCTTTTATATCTTTTATAATACAATCTGTAATATCTATATCATGAATTAATAGATCATACATAGTTACATCTACATGATCTTTATCTATTCCTAAACCACTTGTTGTATTTCCTTGAGGATCTATATCTACAACAAGTATTTTTTTTCCTTTACTAGCCAAACATGCACTTAAATTTACATTTGTTGTGGTTTTGCCTACACCACCTTTTTGATTAAAAACTGCAATCACTTTTCCCACCCTAATCACCTCATCTATTTTTATATTAATATAGACTTCGTTATGGCTTTTATTATTCCTCTATAAAGACTCAGAAAATTCGTTCTAAATCAAAATTTTTTTCATATAATATATCATGTTTCATTCCTATCTTTAGGAGGGCTTTTATATGCTTCGGGTTATTATGACTTCTTTTTGGATTGTATTTATTGCAGAATTAGGAGATAAGACACAACTTCAAACTATGCTTTTAGCTACTCAATCAAAATCTATATTAGGTGTATTCATTGGGGCTTCTTGTGCATTAGTACTAAGTGCTTTTTTAGGAGTACTGGCAGGATCTTATATTACAAAATTCATTCCTCCACATTATCTTCAATTTGCTGCTGGAATTGCCTTCATCATTATTGGAGTACTCACATTATTAGGAAAAGTATAATGTGCAAATCTCTCCAACAAATACATAGCTATATTTTCCTATTTAGACAAAAAGCCGCAGGATAAATGCCTGCAGCTTTTCTACTGTTTTTTAGGAATTCTTACAACTACTTCTACATATTCGCCTTTGTCTAATTGTTTATATTCGGCATTTAACCCCGTTTCTTTAATAGCATTATATGCATTTTTTAAAGTATTTAAATAAATTCTAAAATTAAAAGCACTTTTCATTCTTTGCTTTGAATTTTCTTCTTTCGGTCTAGTCATTTCTTCTAATATTTCTGTAATTCTCTTTTCTGTCTTTTTTACATTTAAATCTTTTTCTAGAATTTCTTTCATGACCATAAGCTGAAGCTTTTCATCATGAAGCTTAAGTAATGCTCTTCCATGTCTTTCTGTTAATCCATTTTCAATAAGCAATTCTTGTATTCTATCTGGAAGTTTCAATATTCTTAATTTATTGGCAATAGTAGATTGATTTTTTCCCACATTTTTTGCAATTTCTTGTTGAGTCAAATCATGATCTTCCATTAAATGAAGATATCCTTGTGCCTCCTCTATAAAATTTAAATCTTCTCTTTGTAAATTCTCAATTAACGCCAAAACAGCAGAATCTTCATCGCTCATTTCTGATACAATAGCTGGAATAGTAATTAAATTAGCAAGTTTTGCAGCTCTTAATCTTCTTTCTCCTGCTACAAGCTCATAACTATCCTCACCTATTTTTCGAACACTGATAGGCTGTAATACTCCATATATTTTTATAGATTCACTCAATTCTTCGAGATTGCTTTTTTTAAATACTCTTCTAGGTTGATAAGGATTTGGTAATATGGAATCGACCGGAATTTGCAGAACTGCTATGTTTTGATCTTTTATCATCACTGATCTTCCCCTTATACAGAACTATTCTAAATTATATTTATTCGTCAAAAATATGATACTTCCTTCCATTTTTTTAAATCTTTTCATAATTTTATTCAACAAAATACTTGACAACTCATTATATAAGTGGTTTTTTCGTTGGAGTTCCTGCTTTTCTTGGGTATTTTGTCGAAGTTTCTTTGATCTTTTGTATCACAACAACATTATGATGAAGATCAGAGAAAGGAAGAGCTATATCTCTTTTTTCTATAAACTTTCCTCCCAATATTTGAATGGATCTTTGTGCATTTTCCATCTCCTCTTCAATATTAGGTCCTTTTTGACAAATAAAATATCCTCCAACCCTTACAAATGGTAAACAATATTCGCATAAAATATTTAGTTGGGCTACAGCTCTCGCTACAGCTACATCATATTTTTCTCTAAAATCTTTATTTTGTCCATAATCCTCTGCTCTTCCATGTTCAAAAGATACATTTTTTAAACCTATGTCATTACATACTGTTTCTAAAAACTTAATTCTTTTATTTAAAGAATCTAATAAAGTTAATTGAACATCCTTATCATAAATATGAATAGGGATACCAGGAAATCCAGCTCCTGTTCCTACATCTATTATTTTATCACCTTTTTTAATATAAGGAATACTCATACAAGATAAAGAGTCTAAAAAGTGTTTGATCATTACTTCTTGATCTTCTGTAATAGCCGTTAAATTCACATTTTTATTCCATTCCACTAATAAATCTTTATAAGTTAAAAATTGATTGATTTGCTCTTCATCTAAAGAAAGTCCTAATCTCTTAGCTCCTTCTCTTAAAATCTCTTCATTATTCATTTTTTTCACCTCTTCTTCTTTGCTGTTCTAAATAAATTAAAAGAACAGAAATATCAGCAGGAGATACTCCAGATATACGAGATGCTTGTCCTACTGAAAGAGGTTTGATGGAATCTAGCTTTTGTCTTGCCTCTATTCTTAATCCATCTATTTTACTATAATCTATATGGGCACTTAATTTTTTCATTTCAAGCTTTTTAAATTGTTCTATTTGTTTTAATTGTTTTTCAATATATCCTTCATACTTAATTTGTATTTCACATTGCTCTATTACTTCAATAGGAAGATCCTTTCGATTTTGATCTACTTCTTCTAAAATATTATAAGTAATCTGAGGTCTTTTTAATAAATCATATAAAGAAATACCATTTTTTAGAGGTGCCTCATTTATATTTTCAAGTAAATCATTAATTTGAGAAGGTTTTATATTTGTTTCTTTTAATCTTTTCATTTCTTGTTCTATTTTTTCTTTTTTATTTAAAAATTTATTCCATCTCTCTTCTGTCACAAGTCCTATCTCATAACCTTTTTGTGTAAGTCTTAAATCTGCATTATCTTGTCTAAGTACAAGTCTATACTCTGAACGAGAAGTCATCATTCTATAAGGTTCATTGGTTCCTTTTGTTACTAAATCATCAATTAAAACGCCTATATAAGCCTCCGAACGATCCAATATAAAAGGGTCCTTGCCCTCCATTTTAAGGGCTGCATTCATTCCTGCCATAAGTCCTTGTGCAGCTGCTTCTTCATATCCTGAACTTCCATTAAATTGTCCTGCTGAAAACAATCCTTCAATATCTTTGCATTCTAGTGTTAAATTTAATTGCAAAGGATCTATACAATCATATTCAATAGCATAAGCAGGTCTCATAATTTTTACATTTTCAAGTCCTAAAATACTTCTATAAAACTTTAATTGTACATCTTCTGGAAGACTTGTAGACATTCCTTGTACATACATCTCATTTGTATACAAACCTTCTGGTTCAATAAAAAGCTGATGCCTTTTTTTATCTGCAAATCTAACGACTTTATCTTCTATAGAAGGACAATATCTAGGTCCTGTTCCTTCAATATCTCCTCCATACATGGCCGATCTATGAATATTTTCTTTAATAATTTCGTGAGTATTTTCATTTGTATATGTAAGCCAACAAGGAACTTGTTCTTTTTCTAAAGAATCATTCATAAAAGAAAATGGAACAATTCTTTCATCTCCAGGCTGCTTCTCCATTTTAGAAAAATCTAACGTTTTTTGATCTACTCTTGCAGGTGTTCCTGTTTTAAATCTTCTCATATGAAGTCCAATATTTTTTAAGCTTTGAGTAAGCTTTTTAGAAGGAGCCAATCCATTAGGTCCACTTTCATAATTTACCCCTCCTATAAATATTTTGCCTCCTAAATAAGTACCTGTAGCTAAAATAACAGTTTTTGCATAATATACAGATCCAGTACTCGTGACTACACCTTTTACCTTTTGATCCTCTACAAGAATTTCAATAACTTCACCTTGTTTTAAATCTAAATTAGGTTCATTTTCTAATACTTTTTTCATTTCCATATGATAAAGCTGTTTGTCTGCTTGAGCTCTTAGGGAATGAACAGCAGGTCCTTTTGCAGTATTAAGCATTCTACTTTGTATAAATGCTTTATCAATAATAATACCCATCTCTCCTCCTAATGCATCAATTTCTCTTACTAGATGTCCTTTTCCTGTACCTCCTATAGAAGGGTTACATGGAAGCATAGCTATAGAATCTAAATTGATTGACAATAATAAAGTACTATATCCCATTCTAGCTGTAGCTAAAGCAGCTTCACAACCTGCATGTCCAGCTCCAATAACGATTGTATCAAAATTTCCTGCATCAAATTTTTCAAACATATATTTTTCCTCCTACTTTCCTAAACAAAAATTAGAAAATATTGTATCGAGTACATCTTCTCCTACTGTATCCCCTGTAATCTCTCCTAAATATTCCCACGTATTTTTGATATCTACCTCTATAAAATCTAATGCAAGTCCATGATCAATAGCTTTAATCCCTTCTTTGATGCTTTCTTTGGCTCTCTCTAAAGCATTTTGATGTCTTACATTTGTAACAAAAGAAGCTTCTCCTTGTTTGACTTCTCCCCCATAAACCATATCTACAATCGTATCTTCTAATTCCTCCATACCTTCTCCTGATAAAACGGACAATTTAATTATTTTTTTATTTGGAAGTATTTTTTGTATTTCATCTTTCGTAAAAATCTCAGGAAGATCTATTTTATTGAGTATTACGATAGCTTGTCTATTAGAAAGATATTTCATAATTTCTTGATCTTCATCTGTTAAAGGCTCTGAAGCATTTAAAACAAATATAATTAAATCTGCTTTATTAAAAAATTCTTTACTTCTTTCTACTCCTATTTTTTCTACTACATCTTCTGTCTCACGAATTCCAGCTGTATCTATAATTTTGAGAGGAATTCCTTTGATACTGATATATTCTTCAATCACATCTCTTGTAGTTCCTGGTACATCTGTTACGATTGCCCTTGATTCTTTTAAAAGAGCATTCATAAGGGATGATTTGCCTACATTGGGCTTTCCTATAATAACAGTACTTAATCCGTCTTTTAGTATTCTTCCTGTGTGAGCACTTTCTAAAAGTTTATGAATATCCTTATAAATATGCTCAGCTTTTTCTTTTAATTCATGATAAGTAATTTCTTCAATATCTTCATCTGGGAAATCAATATTTACCGTAATATGAGCCATCATCTCTAATATATCATTACGAATTTTTTTGACTTCTTTTGATAAAGATCCTTCTAATTGGTCTAAGGCTACATCAAAGCTCTTATCTGTTTTTGCGCTAATTAAATCCATTACTGCCTCTGCTTGTGATAAGTCAATTCTTCCATTTAGAAAAGCCCTCTTTGTAAATTCACCAGGCTCTGCCATCCTTGCTCCATTTCTTAATACCATTTCTAATATTTTTTTGACAGGAACAATTCCTCCATGACAATCTATTTCTGCTATATCTTCAGCCGTATAAGTAAAAGGGGCCTTCATATAGGTAACCAAAACTTCATCAATCACATGTTTTGTACTAGGATCTATTATTTTTCCATGAGTTAATCTTCTGGATGAATACTCTTTTATAGATTTTCCTTTTGTAGGAATAAATATTTGATCTAATATTTTTATAGAATCTGGTCCACTTAATCTTACAATCCCAATACCAGCTTCTCCTGGTGCAGTAGCAATAGCTGCGATTGTATCACTCATCTTCTCACCTCTTTATCAAAATCAATATCTATTTTATATCAAAAATTCTCATCTTGCTACGATAACTATTCCATTATATGAAAAAATTTTTTTTACTTCTATAATAGTATGCCTCATAAATTCAATGAAATTACAAAACAACAATAAAACCCAGTAATACCTACTGGGTTTTTACACTTATTTTGCTGCAATAACAACCTTCCTAAAAGGTTCTTCTCCTTCGCTTTTTGTATATACATAAGGATGATTTTGAAGGGTAGAATGAATAATTCTTCTTTCATATGGGTTCATAGGTTCAAGTCTAATGTCTTTTCTTTTAATCTTTACTTGATTAGCAAGCTTATTGGCAAGTCTGATTAATGTTTGCTCCCTTTTTTTCCTATATCCTTCTGTATCTACCACTACTCTTATGTAGTCATCTCGATCTTTATTGACTACTAAACTGACTAAATATTGAAGGGAATCTAGAGTTTGTCCTCTTCGTCCAATTAAGATTCCCATATCATTTCCTATAATCTCTACTTCTAATTGATCCCCATTTTGTTTTGTGTTACATTTTGCTTCTATATTCATATCTTTAAATATACTTTTTAAAAATTCTATTGCTTTATCTCCTGGAGAATCTATAATCATTACTTTTACTTTTGCTGGTTTTGTTCCAAAAAAACCTAAAATGCCTCTGCTTGGTTCTTCTAGTACTTGAATTTCTACTTGATCACGTGCAACTTTTAATTCGTCGAGGGCATTTTTCACAGCTTCTTCTACAGTTTTTCCTGCCTTCTCTGTGAATTTCATGTTATTTTAATTCCTCCTTAGTTTTTGCAGCTTTTGGCATTAAAACTTGCTGAACTATTTGGAATACATTACTTACTACCCAATATAAACTAAGTCCTGCTGGAAAACCTCTTCCCATCCATAAAATCATAATTGGAAATACCATGTTCATAGTTTTCATCGTTTGATTTTGAGCTGCATTTCCTGTACTTGCAGTATTCATAGAAAAATAAGTAGTAACAGCTGCAAGTACTGGTAATATAATCTTATCTGGTTGACTCAAATCTGATATCCACAAAAAAGCCTCATGTGTAGCATGAACAAAGCTAGGATCTGTAATATATTTTGTAGGATCTCTAAGCACTGAAAAAAGTCCAAATATAATAGGCATTTGAATTAATAACGGTAAACACCCTCCAAAAGGATTAATTTTATATTCCTTATAGAGTTCCATAGTTTTAATGTTCATTTTTTCTTTATCATTTTTATATTTTTCTTGTATTTCTTTTAATTTCGGCTGAATTTCAGTCATTTGCCTTGTACTTTTTAGCTGTTTTATAGTAAGTGGTACTAAAATTAATTTGATAATCACCGTAAATAATATAATAGATATACCATAATTTCCAATTAACTGATAAAACCAGTTTAAAAGAAGACTCATTGGTTTAGCTATAATAGCTATCAAATTTTTTACCCCCTGTCATTTCTATTCTATTTTAAAGGGTCATATCCTCCTGGATGAAAGGGATGACATTTTAATATTCTCTTTATACTTAATAAAATTCCTTTCATTGCACCATATTTTGTAATAGCCTCTATTGCATATTGAGAACAGGTCGGATAAAATCTACAAGTTTTAGGCATAAGAGATGAAATATATTTCTGATAAAGCTTCACCATTCCTATCAATATTTCCTTCAAATGATTTCACCTATTTCAATATCTTAGATTTTTTTAAAATATGAGCCACTGCTTTTTCTACTTCTTGATAAGTTGCATCATTTATATTGACTCTTGCAATAAAAATCAAATCATATCCTTTTTCTATTTGCTGATTATATATACGAAAGGCTTCCTTTATTAGCCTTCGAGCTCTATTTCGATCTACACTTTTTCCAACTTTTTTACTTGCAATAAAACCTATTCGATTATATACCTGATTATTTTTCATATAAAACAATACCAATTGTCTATTAGCCATTGAATTACCTTTTGCGTATATTTTCTTAAAATCAGCATTTTTTCTTAATTTTAATATATCTTTCATTCATTTTCCTTCCTTTTTCCTACAAAGTATCCCTTATCATAAAATCTTTTTTAAAAAGACTTTATTTATAAGTAGACTTTGTTACAATACATAATAAAAATCATGTATTATAGAAAAAGGCCACTTTATGCGGCCTCTTATGCAGTCAATTTCTTTCTGCCTCTTAATCTACGTCTTTTTAATACATTTCTTCCAGCTTTAGTACTCATTCTTTTTCTAAATCCATGTTCTTTTTTTCTTTGTCTTTTTTTAGGCTGATACGTCATTTTCATATACAAACACCTCCTTCAAAACTTGCATATATATTTCAATGAATATAATGTACTCTAAAATTGAGCATTTACTAAATTATTATAACTGCCCATTAAAAATATGTCAAGGAGGTTATCTTTCTCATTTTTTTGTGGATAATTTAAACACATAATATTTTTGTTGTGGATAATTTTTGTCATATGATTGAAATCAGTTTTTTATTTTGATATGATTAAGAAAGATTGTTTATATGTGAAGAAATTATTAACTTTATTCACTTTTATACACAACCTGTGGATAAAAGTGTGCATAACTTTTATTATTTCTATAGATTTTCTCTTTTTCTCCATATTTTTTGTGTGCATATTTTTTTTTCATTTCTTTTATTTTTGTGTATAACTTTATAAACTTTTATACTTCAAAACATTTATCCACATACTTATTCATTTCCTAGTTTATAAATTTTATACGATTCTTTTTTTATTTTTTTATGACTCATCCACATTTTCTGTGGATATTTTGTGGATATTTGTCTTTTTTATATTAAAAAATATTTTTTGATTTGTCAAAGCTCTCATGAAGGAGGTTATTTTTATGAACAATTACCTATCAGAAATATGGGAAGAAGCCTTACACCTCATAAAAACAGAATTAACAGAAGTAAGTTTTAATACATGGCTAAAACCCATAGAACCTTTAAATATAAATGGAAAAACAATTGTACTAGCTGTCGCAAATGATTTTTCAAAAGGGATTTTAGAAGCTAGGTATGCCACTTTAATTATCAATGCAATCAAACAAATCACAAACGAAGAATATTCTCTTGTATTTACAGTACCAGGAACTGAAGTATATCTAAAAGCTTCTCAATCTCAACCTACAAAACAAATCAATAAAGATAGCTTTGACACTTTAAATCTCAATCCAAAATATGTTTTTGATACTTTCGTAATAGGAAACAGCAACCGTTTTGCTCATGCAGCTTCTTTGGCAGTTGCCGAATCCCCTGCCAAAGCCTATAATCCATTGTTTATATATGGAGGAGTAGGTCTTGGAAAAACCCATTTAATGCATGCCATCGGTCATTTTATATTAGGCCAAAACCCTAATGCAAAGGTAGTATATGTATCTTCTGAAAAATTTACAAATGAACTTATTAATTCTATTAGAGATGATAAAAACGTAGAATTTAGAAATAAATATCGTAATGTAGATGTCCTCCTTGTAGATGATATTCAATTTATTGCTGGAAAAGAACGGACTCAAGAAGAATTTTTCCATACCTTTAATGCTTTACATGAAGCAAATAAACAAATTATTATTTCTAGTGATCGGCCACCAAAAGAAATCCCTACATTAGAAGACAGATTAAGATCTAGATTTGAATGGGGACTTATTACAGATATTCAACCTCCTGATTTAGAAACTAGAATTGCCATTTTAAGAAAAAAAGCAGAAATTGAAAATATAGACGTTCCAAATGAAGTCATGCATCATATTGCAAAAAAAATTCAATCCAATATTAGAGAATTAGAAGGCGCTTTAATTAGAATTGTAGCTTATTCTTCCCTTACCAATAAAGAAGTAACCATTGAGCTTGCTAGCGAAGCATTAAAAGATATTATTGCATCTAGCCAGCCTAAACAAATTACAGTGAATTTAATCAAAGAAACAGTATCTGAACATTTTGGAGTAAAATTAGAAGATTTTAACTCTAAAAGAAGAACAAGATCTATTTCATATCCAAGACAAATTGCTATGTATTTATGTAGGGAGCTTACAGATTTATCTTTACCTAAAATAGGGGATGAATTTGGAGGACGGGATCATACTACCGTAATTCATGCTCATGAAAAGATTTCAAATGACATTGAATCTAAACCTGAATTTAAAACAAAAATAGATACAATTATAAAAGACATAAAAGGAAAATAATACACAAGGATCTGTGTTTATTTTCTTGATAATGTGTTTATAACTTATGCTCTTATAAATTTGCTATGTATATGTGGATAACTAGGCCCCATCTATTCACATTTTATTATTGTCCACAAATAAGTACTGGACTTAGTTAAAAGACTTATCCACAAATTCACAGGCCCTACTACTATTACTACTAAAAATTTATATTTATTTATTATATATATTCAAAAGGAGGTTATCCACAGATGAAAATAATCTGCAATCAAAAAATATTATCTTCAAGTATAAATATTGTTCAAAAAGCTGTTTCATCAAAAACAACAATGCCTATATTAAAAGGAATTTTAATAGAAACATATAAAGATGGTTTAAAATTAGTAGGTACAGATTTAGAAATTGGGATTGAAAAATATATGCCAGCAGAAATTTTAGATCAAGGATCAATTGTATTGTCTGCAAGATTATTAGGAGATATTATTAGAAAGCTTCCTGATGAGGATGTTGAAATAGAAGTAGATCAAAATAATCATGTGATTATAAGATGTGCAAACTCCGAATTTACTTTATTAGCACAACCATCCTTAGAATTTCCAGATCTTCCTCAAGTGGAAGAAGATAAAGTTTACAAACTTCCTCAAGACCTTTTAAAAAATATGATTAAACAAACTGTATTTGCTACAGCCATAGATGAGACAAGACCTATTCTTACAGGAGTATTGATGGAAATTTACGATGAAAGAATCAATATGGTTGCTTTAGATGGATATAGACTTGCTTTAAGACAAGGAAATATAAAAAACATAGACAATAATAAAGCTGTTATTCCTGCAAAGACGTTAAATGAAATCAATAGAATTTTGATGGAAGAGGAAAGTACAGATATAGATATTTTCTTTACAGAAAATCATGTACTTTTTCATATGAATGAAATTAGAGTGACTTCAAGATTGTTAGATGGAGAATTTATAAACTATAAACAAATCATTCCAAATGAATACAAATCTAGAGCAAAAGTAAATACAAAGAGTTTGCTAGATAGTATAGAAAGAGCATCACTTCTTGCAAAAGAAGGGAAAAATAATTTAGTAAAATTGTCTGTAAAAGATGAATGTATGACTATTACTTCTAATGCAGAAATTGGAACAGTTTATGAATCTGTATCTATTCAGCTTGAAGGAGAAGATATAGATATTGGATTTAATTCAAAATATTTTTTAGATGCTTTGAAGATAATAGATAGTGAGGAAATTTATTTAGAGTTTACAACAAGTGTAAGTCCATGTATAGTAAAGCCAGCGGATCATGAAAACTATACATATTTAATTCTACCAGTAAGATTAGTAGGATAGATGTAAGGAGTTCTCTAAAAAATTAAGAGAACTCCTTACTTTCCTGCACGATATTAAAAGGAGTGATTTTTATGCAAGAGTTAAAAATTGACGGAGAATATATTCAGTTAGATAAAGCTTTAAAACTTGCAGATACAGTACAAACAGGAGGACATGCCAAATTTTTGATTCAAGAAGGTCTTGTAAAAGTCAATGGAGAAGTAGAATATAGAAGAGGAAAAAAATTAAGAAATGGAGATATAATATCTTTAGAAAATATAAAAATCCTTATTAGAAGTTAAAGAATCAAGGGGTGCATGTGGTGTATTTGAACAATTTAAAAATCATTCATTTTAGGAATTATCATCAACTTGAGATTGATTTTCATCCTAAAATAAATGTATTTGTAGGAGATAATGCGCAAGGAAAAACAAATATATTAGAAGCTATTTATGTAAGCAGTACGGGAAAATCTTTTAGAACCAATAAAGACAGAGAATTAATAAAATTTGATAAAGAAAAATCTTACATAAAAGTAGAAGGAAAGAAAAAATATACAGATATTACTGTGGAAGTAAAATTAGAAACAACTAAGAAAAAGCAAATGAAAGTAAATGGTATGATACTTAGTAGAAATACAGATATTTTAGATAATATTTATGCAGTTATTTTTTCTCCAGAAGATTTAAAATTAGTAAAAGAAGGTCCTTCTGAAAGAAGAAGATTTTTGGATATGGAAATTTCTCAAATAAAGCCTAGGTATTTTCATAATTTAAATCAATATAACAAAGTATTGATGCAAAGAAATAATCTTTTAAAAAAAATACATAACAGAAAATATATGGATATGCTTGAGATATGGAATGATCAGCTTGCAGAATTAGGAAGTTATTTAATACATGAAAGATCTAAGTTTATTCAAAGGATGATGCCTCTTAGTCGTTTGATTCATAGAAAAATTACTGAAAATAAAGAAAATCTTGAAATTAAATACATAGAAAGTATTCCTATGAAAAATACATTCAAAGAAACTATAGAAGATTTTAAAGAAAAATTAAAAAAATCATTAGAAGAAGATATACAAAAAGGAACCACTACTATGGGTCCCCATAGAGATGATCTAGGAGTTTTTATCAATGGAATGGATATCAGAAATTTTGGATCACAAGGACAGCAACGAACTTCAGCTTTATCTTTAAAACTTGCAGAAATTGAACTCATTAAGGGAGAAACTTCTGAATATCCTATTTTACTTTTAGATGATGTTATGTCAGAATTAGATATTAATCGACAAAAATTTTTAATACAAACTTTAAAAGATGTTCAAATATTTATTACTACAACAGAAATTAGTTATTTGAATGAATTAGATCAAAATAAAGGAATTATATTCTCTGTAAAAAATGCAAAAGTTCAACAGGAAAGAATATAAATTTTCTTGTATGATAAAATTTGCTTTTATATGTTCAGATAAAAGGTTATAATATAGTTTGGAGTAATTTTAAGGAGGCGTTCTCATGTTTCTTCATTTAGGGAAGGATATAGTAATCCCTATTCAAAATATCATATCCATTATTGATGCAGATTCCATTCAAAAGTCAAAATATAGTAAAGAATTTTTTAAAACTGCTGAAGAAGAAGGTTTTGTTATAAAAATATCTGATGAAAAAATAAAATCATATGTGATTACGGAAGAAGTACAAATAAAAAGAAAAGGAATGGAAAAAATAGTAAAAACGATTATATACTATTCACCTATCTCATCCATCACCCTTCAAAAAAGATCTAATTTTATAGATGAAATTCATAATTCAAAGGATAGCTGTGTAAATAGGTAAAAATCAAATTTTTAAAAGATGACGGAAAATAAGGGATAAAAAGTCCCTAGCTTTTTTGTGTGATATGAATTCACAAAGTAGGGGGTAGACAAATGACAGAACAAATCAAACAAGAATATGGTGCGGAGCAGATCCAAGTACTCGAAGGATTAGAACCTGTTCGAAAAAGACCAGGTATGTACATAGGGACTACAGGACCTAAAGGACTTCATCACCTTGTTTATGAAATTGTAGACAATAGTATAGATGAGGCTTTAGCTGGATATTGTAGTGTGATAGAAGTAGTGATAGGAAGAGAAAACTCTATAAGAGTCAAAGATAATGGAAGAGGAATGCCAGTAGATCTTCACCCTAAAATGGGAAAACCTGCTGTAGAAGTTATTCATACAGTACTTCATGCAGGAGGAAAATTTGGAGGTGGAGGATACAAAGTATCTGGTGGACTTCATGGTGTAGGAGCATCTGTTGTAAACGCCTTATCGGAATGGATGGAAGTAGAAGTAAGAAGAGATGGAAAAGTTTATTATCAGAGGTATGAAAGAGGAAAAACTGTTACAGAACTAAAAGTAATAGGTGAGTCTGACTATACAGGTTCTAAAACTAGATTTTTACCAGACAAGGAAATATTTGAGGATACAAATTTTAAATTTGAAACATTAGAGCATAGATTAAGAGAGATGGCTTTTTTAAATAAAGGAATTAAAATTAAATTAATTGATGAAAGAGAAGAAAGTGAAAAAGAATTAGTATTTCATTATGAAGGTGGAATCAAGGAATTTGTAAAGCATTTAAATAAAAACAAAGATGTTATTCATCAAAGTGTTATTTATTTTGATGGAAAAAAAGAAAATTCAGAAGTAGAAGTAGCTATGCAATATACAGATAAATATGTAGAAAATATTTATGCTTTTGCAAACAATATTAATACTCATGAGGGAGGAACACATCTTATTGGATTTAAATCAGCTCTCACTCGTGTAGTAAATGATTATGCAAGAAAAAATAATATATTAAAAGAAAAAGAAGAAAACTTAATGGGAGAAGACATTAGAGAAGGACTTACTTGTGTCATTTCTGTAAAATTAACAGAACCTCAATTTGAAGGACAAACAAAGACAAAGCTTGGGAATAGTGAAATGAGAGGAATTGTAGAAGCTGTAACTACTGAAGCTTTGCAGGGATTTTTCGAAGAAAATCCACAAGAAACAAAAGTGATTATAGAAAAATCTATAAAAGCTGCTCGTGCTAGAGAAGCTGCAAGAAAAGCTAGAGAGCTTACAAGAAGAAAAGGCGCATTAGATGGACTATCTCTTCCTGGTAAGCTTGCAGACTGTTCAGAAAAAGATCCAGCCCTTAGTGAAGTTTTTTTAGTTGAGGGAGATTCAGCTGGAGGATCTGCAAAGCAAGGTCGTGATCGAAATACCCAAGCTATTCTTCCACTAAGAGGAAAAATATTGAATGTAGAAAAAGCAAGATTAGATAAAATATTAAACTCTAATGAGATCAGAGCTATGATTACAGCTTTTGGGTGTGGAATAGGAGAAGAATTTGATATTTTAAAATTAAGATATCATAAAATAGTAATTATGACAGATGCGGATGTAGATGGTGCTCATATTCGAACATTGCTACTTACATTCTTTTATAGATATATGAAACCTTTGATTGAAAACGGATATGTATATATTGCTCAGCCTCCTCTTTATAAAGTGAAAAAAGGAAAAAAAGAATATTATCTTTATTCAGATCGAGAACTTGAAAAGTTATTACTAGAAATAGGAAGAAATGTAGATATCCAAAGATACAAAGGGTTAGGAGAAATGAATCCAGAACAGCTATGGGATACTACTATGGATGCAGAAAGAAGGACATTAGTTCAAGTCACTGTAGATGATGCAGTAGCTGCGGATGATGTTTTTACAACCCTTATGGGAGATAAAGTAAAGCCCCGAAGAGACTTTATTGAAGAAAATGCAAAACATGTAAGCAACTTAGATGTGTAGTGAGGGGGAAATGTAATGACCGAGGAAAAAAGTAAAATTATTCAGATTGACATAGAAGAAGAAATGAAAAAATCCTATATTGACTATGCTATGAGTGTAATTGTAGGACGAGCTCTTCCTGATGTTAGAGATGGTCTAAAACCTGTACATAGAAGGATTTTATATGCTATGAATGAACTAGGCATGACTCCTGAAAAACCTCATAGAAAATCTGCTCGTGTGGTAGGGGACGTTTTGGCCAAGTATCATCCACATGGAGATAGTGCCGTTTATGATGCAATGGTAAGAATGGCTCAAGATTTTTCTATAAGGTATTTATTGGTAAATGGACAAGGAAACTTTGGCTCTATTGATGGAGATGGAGCTGCTGCTATGCGTTATACAGAAGCCAAAATGACAAAAATAGCATTAGAAATGCTTAAAGATATTGGAAAAGAAACGGTAGATTTTACACCAAACTTTGATGGAGAGTTAAAAGAGCCATCTGTACTACCAAGTAGATTTCCAAACCTTTTAGTAAATGGTTCTAATGGAATTGCTGTAGGTATGGCAACATCTATTCCTCCTCATAATTTAGGAGAAGTAATTGATGCAACTATTAAACTTATAGATGATGAAGAGGCTAATGTAGAAGATTTAATACAAATTGTGAAAGGTCCTGATTTTCCTACAGGTGGAATTATTATGGGAAAAGAATCTATCAAAGAAGCTTATAGAACAGGACAAGGAAAAGTAATTGTAAGAGGTAAAGCTGAAATTGAGCAAACCAATAAAGGTAAAAATCAAATTATTGTAACAGAAATTCCATATCAAGTAAATAAAGCAAGACTCATTGAAAAGATAGCAGAGCTTGTTCGTGATAAAAAAATTGAAGGAATATCTGATTTAAGAGATGAAAGTGATAGAAAAGGTATGCGTATTGTCATTGAACTCAAAAGAGATGCCAATGCCAATGTTGTATTAAATAAATTATATAAGCATACACAACTTCAAGATACTTTTAGTATTATTATGATTGCTTTAGTAGATAATGAACCTAAAATTTTAAATCTATATAATATGATTTATTATTATTTAGAGCATCAAAAGGATGTTGTCACAAGAAGAACACAATATGATTTAAACAAAGCTGAAGATCGAGCACATATATTAGAAGGGCTTAAGGTGGCTCTAGATCATATTGATGAAGTGATTAAGCTGATTAGAGGATCTAAAAATGTAGCTGAAGCGAAAGAAGGGTTAATTACAAAATTTGGTTTATCTGAAAGGCAAGCACAAGCTATATTAGATATGCGCCTTCAAAAGCTTACAGGACTTGAAAGAGAAAAAATAGAAGCAGAATATGAGGAATTAATTCAACTTATTAATTATTACAAAGAGATTCTTGCCAATGAAAAACTTCTTTTGAATATTATTAAAGAAGAATTACTAGAAATTAAAGAATCTTATAATGATAAGAGAAGAACAGCTATTACAGCTGCCTTAGATGAAATAGATATGGAAGATTTAATTGACGAAGAAGAGGTAGCGATTACTCTTACTCATCTTGGTTATGTAAAGAGACTTCCAGCAGATACTTACAAAAGTCAAAGAAGAGGTGGAAAAGGTATTACAGGTCTTACTACACGAGAAGAAGACTTTGTAGAAACATTATTTATTACTTCCACTCATAATTATCTTCTTTTCTTTACAAACAGAGGAAGAGTATATAGATTAAAGGCTTATGAAATTCCAGAAGCAAAAAGACAAGCAAAAGGAACTGCAATTGTGAACTTGCTTCAACTTCTTCCAAATGAAAAAGTAACAGCTGTGATTCCAGTTAAGACATTTGAAGAAAATCAATTTTTATTAGCAGCTACTCAAAGAGGAATCATCAAAAAAACTGATCTTTCTCAATTTGATACATCTAGAAAAGCAGGCTTAATTGCTATTAATTTAAGAGAAGATGATGAATTAATCAGTGTGAAATTAACAGATGGCAATAAAGAGATCATGATGATTACTAGAGATGGAAAAGCTATACGCTTTCAAGAAAAAGATGTAAGAGATATGGGAAGAGCTGCTATGGGCGTAAAAGGTATGAGTCTTGATGAAGATGATATAGTAGTGGCTATGGAGTTAGTAGAAGAGGGTAGTGATTTATTAGTAGTCAGTGAGTTTGGCTTTGGAAAGAGAAGCTCCCTTGAAAATTATCATAGTCAAGCTAGAGGTGGAAAAGGGCTTATTACTTATAATAAAAAAGAAAAAACAGGTAAATTAGTAGGAGCAAAAGTAGTAACAGACGACGATGAGATTATGATCATTAATAAAAGCGGAGTGATCATACGCCTTCAAGTAAATGAAATTCCAACTATGGGAAGAATTACTCAAGGTGTAACTCTTATGAGAGTAGATGAAGATGATTATATTGTTTCTATTGCAAAAGTCATTCCAGAAGCAGAAGAAGAGTAAACACGCAAAAGTATATGACTTTTGCGTGTTTTTTTTGTTTTGTATAAAAAATAGTGGGTAAAAATATACTAAAAATATGTGTACGAATGAAAGCGGGGTTTTGTTATGTCTATTCATATTCAAACAAACTATCAAAAAGAGGAAAATGTTTGGCTTGTAAATCTTCAGGGAGAGATAGATATTTATACGGCAAATCAAGTAAAAGAAAGCTTAAATAAAATATTAGATGAACAAATGACGGATTTAAAAATAGATTGCTTTGAACTTACTTATATAGATAGTACAGGGTTAGGGGTATTGATAGGAATTTTAAAAAGATTAAAAATAGAAGAAAAGAATATAAAAATTATAAATCCAAGACCTAATATTTCAAAGCTTTTTCATATTACTGGATTAGATAAAATTTTTTTAATAGAAGGGGAATAAAAATTTATGGAGAATATAAAAAGTACAGAAAAGGTGGAGAAAAAAATGGGAGATCATTTCTCAATGTCAGTTCCGAGTAAACCAGAATATGTAAATGTCATTCGTTTAACAGCATCTGCAATTGCTTGTCGAATGGGATTTAATATAGAACAAATTGAAGATATAAAAGTGGCTATTGCAGAAGCTTGTACAAATGCTATTAAACATGGGATAAATAACGGAGAGCAAAATTTTAAAATTGAGTTTTTAGTAGATGAAGAAAAAATAGAAATTCATGTAGAGGATGAAGGTTATGGATTTTTATGTAGTGAAATTGAAGAACCTGATTTATCAAATCCAAAAGAAGGAGGGCTAGGTATATTTATCATTAAATCTTTAATGGATGATGTGCAAATAATGTCTAGCGTTGGAAAAGGAACTAAAATTACAATGATCAAATATCTAGGGGATGATCTTTAATGAAAAATATTTCTCGTGCTGTTCTAAATATAGAGACCAATTCCCTAAAAGATTTAAATGAAAAAGAACTTTTTCAATTATATCGGGATCAGAGGGATAAAAGTATAAGAAATGAGTTGGTCCATAGGTATTTATATATAGCTGAAATTTTATCAAAAAAGTATATCAATAAAGGAATTGAATATGAAGATATTTATCAAATTGCATCTTTAGGCCTCATCTTTGCTATTGAAAGATTTGATATTACAAAAGGATTTGAATTTTCAAGTTTTGCAACACCAACTATTATAGGAGAAATAAAAAAATATTTTAGAGATAAGGGATGGACCATAAGAGTTCCTAGAAGAATACAAGAGCTTTCTAAAAAAATAAATCTAGCTAAAAATATGCTTAGCCAGACCCTTCAAAGAACTCCTAAAGTGATAGATATTGCACAGTACTTAGGATGTACAGAGGATCAAGTATTAGAAGCTATGGAAGCAAGTCAGGTTTATACACCTCAATCTTTAGATGTAAGCTATGATACAGGTGGAGATGATAAAGATGTACAGCTTAAGGATTTAATAGGATCAGATGATAAAGATTTTGATATGATGGAAAATAAGGATTTTATCAAAAAAAGTATGAATAATATGAATGAAGCGGAAATAAAAATCATAAAATATAGATTTTTTGACAACCGAACACAAACAGAAACAGCAAAATTATTAAATGTATCTCAAATGACAGTATCTAGAATGGAAAAGAAAATTATCGAAAAATTTAGAAAAGAATTAAATAAAACAGAATTATAAGAATTAAAGGAGAGAAAAAAATGTTTGAATGGAGAGATGAATATAGTTGTGAAGTAGGTGAAATTGATAAGCAACATAGACAGCTTTTACAAATTGGATCAAAATTGTATGGAATATTGACATTAAAAGATAGTGAAGATCGATATGATGAGATTATGGAAGTTTTACATGAATTAAGTGATTATACTGTATATCATTTTGATTATGAAGAAAAATTAATGGAACAACATGGTTACGAGAATATAAAAAGTCACAAAAGACAACATAAATCTTTTGTAAATAAGGTTATTCAGTTGCAAAATCAAGATATTGAGGAAAAACAAAAAAGAATTACTTTAGAAATGATTAAATTTATAGCAGATTGGATTGAAAATCATATTTTAGTTACAGATCACAAATATAAAGAGTTTTTTCATGAAAAAGGAGTTTATTAATTCCAGATATTTTAGTTTTTTTGTATAAATATGTTTTACGTGAAACAATTTTAAAAGAGCAACTATTTCTATTGTTGCGAGCTTGTAGACAAAGTCATAAAAAACGTCACTCATTTTCAAATTTGGAAAATATAAAGAAACGCTCGAAAATAGCATTACAAACTCGCTATGCTCAAACAGTGTAATGCTAATCATTTTCTTACGTATTCTATATTTTCACAAATTCTCAATAAATGTTCCTTGTTTTTATGACTTTGCTAAACAATACTTTGTCAACAGTCTGGCAACTATTACTATAGTTGCTTTTTTATATTGTTTAGCAAATTATATAACTGAATAAATCATGACAACTTTAGAAAGTTATATTTTCATCAAATTTTAAGCAACGGAAATCATGAATGAAATGAAAAGATTTCGTTGGCGCCATGAGCAGTTCCGATAGGAACATGCGAATTTTTTATGTTTATAAAAGTCAATATTAGTAAATACTCTATAAATAATCATTTATAGAAAGTAGGTTTAAAATTTGTTAAAAACGATAAATAAAATAAATATTAAAGAAATAGAAGGTATGAAATGGTTTGAAGAAGAGCTTGATCAATTTATAAGAAATAGTAGTCAAAATATATATGATATTTGTAAAAACAATGTATTATCAGGAGGAAAAAGAATTCGTCCAGCTCTTTTATTATCTTCTTCACTATGTTTTGGTCCATTAGTAAAGGAAGCTGTGATGGCATCTGTAGCATGTGAATGTATTCATATGGCATCATTAGTACATGATGATATTATTGACCTGTCCCATACAAGAAGAAATAAGCCTACGATTCATATAGAACATGGAAATCATGTAGGTGTTTTAGTAGGAGATTTTTTATTTGCAAAAGCCTTTGAAGTTTTGAGTCAATATGGACTTTTTCAAAGTTTGGAGATTTTAGTAGATGCAATTAGTAAAATGTGTGATGGAGAAATTGTACAAGCAAAAAATAAGTTTAATATTCATCAAACCAAAAAAGATTATTATGAAAGAATTTATAAAAAAACAGGAGTTTTGTTAGCTGCTTGTACTCAAATTGGAGGAATCATAGGAGGAGCTTCTATTACTGAAGTGAAGGCATTAAAATTATATGGTGAAAACGTCGGATATGCGTATCAAATTATAGATGATATTCTAGATTTTACAGGGAATGAAAAGGTATTAGGAAAACCAATAGGAGCGGATTTAAAAGAAGGAAATATAACGCTTCCTATTATCAAGTTGATGGAAAATGAAGGATATAAAGAATGGATAGAAGAAATGATAAAAAAAGATGAAATAGAAAATAGGTATACAGAAATTGTACAACTTTTGAAAGAGCATTATATTTTACAGAAAACATATGATGAAGCTATATACTTTATAGATCAAGCCAGAAAAAATTTAGAATCTATAAAAGATTCGAGCTATAAATATTTTTTAATGGAAATAACGGAACAAATGATCAAAAGGAAAAAATAATAGATGAAAATCATCTGTTATTTTTTCCTTTTTTGTATTATTATAGTATAGTGTGAATCAAACATATTTATGAATACAGAGATAGATGAAAGGGGAAAATTATGAAAAAATATATATCAAGTATGATGATTGTATTTATTTTAATGATGTGTATACCATATGAAGCAAAAGGACAAACCATTATTCATACGGTACAAATTAAAGAATCTGATTATGACAAAGAAGATCTAGATGTACCTTTATGGGTATTTGAAAAGGAAGGGTTTGTAGTTGAAGTAAGAGAAAAAGATATAATGCTTACGAATCTTTCATATACAGGGAATTTTCATATAGGAAGAAATAATATAGAATCAGAAAATCAAAAGTTAATACTTTATATACCGATTAACAAAATAAATGACAGATTATATGTAAAAAAATCTATAGCGGATTCTATATTAGGAGAAAATCTATATGCTGAGGAAGTGCCTGTACTTTTGTATCATCATTTATTAAAGGAATATAACAATAAAGATAAAGAAAATGTATGTGTGTTATCTATAGATGAATTTCATAGGCAAATGAAATTATTACATGATAAAAAATATTATACGGTTACATTAAAAGAATTAAAGCGTTTTATTAAAGGAGAAATTCTTCTTCCTAAAAACAGTATAATGATTACTTTTGATGATGGATATAAAAGCAATACAGAATATGGTTATCCTATTTTAAAAAAATATAATTTTAAAGGAGTTATTTTTGCAATTACAGGTTTAATAGAAGATAAAGATCTTCCTTTTTCTCCTTATAAAATGCAACATATAGATTTTAAAAGTATGGATAGTTATAAAGATGTTTTTGAATTTGCCAGCCATACACACAAGATGCATGCAGTAGATGAATATGATCAAAGCTATTTAGTATCTAAGCCTAAAGAAGAAGCTGTGAAAGATCTTAAAAAAAGTATGGAGCTTTTAGATACAAAAGCAATTGCTTATCCATATGGTCAATATAGTGTAGAAACTTTCAGAATGCTAAAAGAACTTGAATTTGAACTTGGCTTTACTATTTGGGATGGAAAAGTCAAAAAAGGAGATCATCCTTTTATTTTAAACAGAATTAGTATTTATTCATATACTACATTAAAAGAATTTGAAAAGATGATTCAATAATTTATAATAGGTTGTTGAATAACTAAAATTACTAATAAAAAAAGTCGCCCATTTTCTAGTATTATATTAAGAGCTAACAAAACAATCTTTAGAAAGGGCGACTATAATGATAATAGAAATGAATAAGACTCAAGGGTTTACTTGTAATAAATAGGAAATTCACACAAAAAGCATATACCTAAAAAATTTAATTATTCACTAAACTATATAAAGTAAAAATATTTGTAAAAAAATGTTGTATCTGAAATATAAAAATGTTATAATAATTATATTAAAATATGTATTGCACAATGGGGTGCATAAAAATGAGCAATGGAGCTTGCAAGGAAAACGATGTCTTTCTTTGTCAAGCTCTTTTTTTATAAATGAACTCTTAGAAGGGTGATAAAATGAAAAATAATGAAAAACAAAGAGTAATACAAGAATATGTTCCAGGAAAACAGGTTACCCTGGCACATTTAATAGCGAACCCTCAAGAAAATATATACAAAAAAATTGGTCTTTGTGGAGAATATCATGATGCGATAGGGATTCTTACAATTACTCCTAGCGAAGCAGCTATTATTGCAGCTGATGTAGCGACCAAGTCTGCTGGAGTAGAAATAGGTTTCGTAGATCGTTTTAGTGGATCTTTAGTAATTGTTGGAGATGTATCTAGTGTAGAAGCTGCCTTAAAAGAAGTATTAAATTTATTAGAAAATACATTATCTTTTACCCCTACACAAATTACTAAATCTTAGGAGTGTCAAAATGAAAAAAATTATGCTGGTAGGAAAAAGTGGCAGTGGAAAAACTACACTTATGCAAGTTTTGAATCATTATGATATTGAGTATCAAAAAACTCAGACAATAGAATATGAAAAGAATATTTTAGATACTCCAGGTGAATATATAGAAAATGTAAGATTTTACAATGCTTTGATCACATCATCTTATGATTGTGATATAATTGGCTTCATAAATGATTGTACAGATGTGGAATGTATTTTCCCTCCTAAATTTGCTTGTATTTTTACAAAACCTGTTATAGGTATTATTACAAAAATAGATGAAAACCATAAAAATGTTATTAGAGCGGAAGAATGTCTTGTTCAAGCAGGGGTAAAAGAAATTTTTCCAGTAAGTGCTCTTCATAATAAAGGGATAGAAGCATTAAAAAAAATTTTAGGATGCATATAGACCTAAAGGGGGAGAAATAATGAAAAAAAGGATAGTAATAGCCGATGATGAACCTATTACTAGAATGGATATTAGAGAAATATTAGAAGAGGCTGGATACGATGTAGTAGGCCAAGCTTCTGATGGGTTTGATGCGATTGAATTATGTAAGAAATTTAAACCTAATTTGGTTTTAATGGATGTAAAAATGCCGCTCTTAAATGGAATGAAAGCAGCAAAGGTTATCAAGGAAAAAGACCTTGCAGATTGTATAGCATTATTGACAGCATACAGTAGTAAAGAATTTGTAGAAGAAGCAAAAGAAATAGGAATAATGGCATATATCGTTAAGCCTATAGATGAAAGAAATTTACTTCCAGCTATAGAGGTAGCTTTGGCTCAAAGTGAAGAGATTCAAAAAATTAAAGGGGATATAGAAAAAACAAAAGAAAAATTAGAAGCAAGAAAGTTAATTGAAAAAGCAAAAGGAATACTAGTTAAAAACCATAGAATATCTGAAGATGAAGCTTATAATAAAATTAGGAAATTAAGTATGGATAAAAGGCATCCAATGCAGATGATTGCTCATGCAATTATTATGAATAATGGACTTTAAGAGGAAAACATATGTTAAGACATTTATGTAAACTTTATACAGAGCTTCAAGATGAAGATATTCAAAGGTTGAAGGATATAGAAAAAAAGATTTTGTTTATTGCAGATTTATTAAGAGCAGATGTATTTATAGATTGTTTAACAAAAGATCCTGATAAAGCTGTAGTAGTAGCAGAGGCTAAGCCTACCAATAGTGCGTCTATGTATGATAGATGGGTAGTTGGAGAGTTTGCTTGTAGAAAAGATGAACCAGCAGCTTTAAGAACTTTAAATATAGGAATTCCAACAAGAAATTTAAAAGCCGTTACACAAGAAAATAAAACAGTGATTCAAAATACAGTTCCTATTAAAAATGATGATGGAAAGATTATTGGAGTGATTATTACAGAGCAAGATGCAAGTAAAATGATTAAAACGCATAAACAAATGGATATTTTATCAGAAACTACAGAACAATTAACGGAAACTTTGGTTGCTTTTCAATATTATAATGAACATAATATTACGCAACATATTCACGAAGGAATTGTAACTTTTAATAAAAAAGGAATTGCCACATATGTAAATCCAGGAGCAATAGAAATATATAAAAAAATAGGTTATCAAGATGATATTATAGGAATGAATTTTAATAATTTAGTTTTAGATAAGACTTCTTTTCAAAAGATTATACAAGAGAAATTTTGTGAAACATCTGAAGTAAATTTTGGGAATTTCTCTTTTCAAATTAGATATGCGGTCACAACACAAAAGAATATGGTAGATGGTGTAAATATGTTGATAAAAGATATAACGGAGGAAAAGAAAAAAGAAAAAGAATTAATTTTAAAATCTGTGGCCATAAAAGAAATACATCATAGAGTCAAAAATAATCTTCAAACTATAGCAAGTTTGTTGAGACTTCAATGTAGAAGGATTGACAATGATTTAGTTAAAAAAGCTTTTCATGAAAGTATTAATAGAATTTTAAGTATTGCACTTACTCATGAATTGTTGGCTCAAAATGGTGTAGATCATGTAGATATTAAGACGATTATATGTAAGTTAAAAGATACTACTATTAATTATGGGATGGATCCAGAAAAAGATATTGCAATAGAGGTAGAGGGAGATCCTTTTCTCGTGAATTCAGATCAAGCTACATCTATTGCATTAGTAGTCAATGAATTATTGCAAAACTCAGTAGAACATGCTTTTAAGAATCGAAAAATAGGTACTATACAAATTAAAATTAAAAGAGGGACTATTTCTTCAACTATATCTGTCATAGATAATGGAGTGGGGTATCATGTAGATGATATTCGAGAAAATAGTTTGGGACAAAATATTGTCAAACAAATTGTAAAAGACAAGTTAGAAGGAAATATTACTATAAAGTCTGATAAAAATGGAACTAAAGTGGTATTTGATTTTAAAAATGAATCATAAACACAATGAAGTGTTTAAAAAGGCAAAGGAGCCAAAGAGATATTTAACATAAATATCTTTTTGGCTCCTTTGTTTTTGAAAGAGAGGAGGATGTTTCATGAAAGAACATATACTCAGTGTGGGGATTGATATAGGTACATCTACAACACAATTAGTTTTTAGTAGGATTACAATTGAAAATATGGCGTCTGCAGCTTCTGTACCTAGAATCAAGATTGTAGATAAGGAAGTTGTTTATAGGAGCGATATTTACTTTACTCCATTATTATCAGAAAAAGAAATAGATGGATTAGGCGTTAGAAAAATTATAGAAAAAGAGTATGAAAGGGCAAATATAAAACCTACAAAGGTAGATACAGGAGCAGTTATTATTACAGGAGAAACAGCAAGAAAAGAAAATGCAAAGGAAGTATTAAAAACACTAAGTGGTTTAGCAGGAGATTTTGTAGTAGCAACAGCAGGTCCAGATTTGGAAGGAATTATTGCAGGTAAAGGTTCTAATGCTGCAAAATTTTCAAAAGAAAAAGGTTCAACAGTTATTAACTTAGATATAGGAGGAGGAACTACTAATATAGCTGTTTTTAAAAATGGTGAAGCTATTGATACAGCTTGTTTAGATATTGGAGGAAGACTGATTAAATTAGATCCAACTACCTTAGAGGTAAAATATGCTTCAGAAAAAATCAAGAAATTAAGTCAAACATTAGGAATCCATATCGTAAAAGGAGAAAAAATCAAAAAAGATGATCTAAAAAAAATTACAGATAAAATGGCACAAGTATTAGAAGAAGTGATAGGTGTGAAGGAAAAATCTTCAGCATTAGATCTTATGCTTACAGATCATGATTTAAGAAGAGATTATGTTATTGACTATGTTTCCTTTTCTGGAGGAGTAGCAGATTGTATTAAAAAAGATTACAAAGAGCTATTTTCCTATGGAGATATAGGGATATTACTAGGCAAATCTATACTAGAATCTGAAATTATTGATAAAAAAAATATATATGAATCTATAGAAACTATAAGAGCAACTGTAGTAGGAGCAGGTACTCATACTACAGATATTAGTGGAAGTACTATAACTTTTACAGAAAAGGTCTTACCTCTTAAAAATATACCTATTTTAAAGCTTACTAAAGAAGAGGAAAGAATGCCTGTTGAAAAATTAAGTGAAATTATTGCTCATAAGTTAAAGTGGTTTCATTTAGAAGATGAAAAACAGCAAGTGGCATTATCCTTTAAAGGCATGAAAAATAGTAGCTTTGAAGATATACAAAATATATCTAAAGGGATTATAAAAGGAATGGATACCATTATAAAAATGGATGGCCCTTTGATTGTAATTGTTGAAAATGATATGGCAAAGGTACTAGGACAAACATTAAAAAACCAACTACATTTTAAAAAAGATGTAGTTTGTATAGATTCAATAAAGGTTGAAAATGGAGATTACATTGACATTGGCAATTCATTAGCTAATGGAAAAGTAGTTCCTGTAATTGTTAAAACTTTACTATTTAGTTATTAAAGTTGAGAGGAGAGAAAATATGAGACTAAAGACCAAACTTTTTGGAACTGTATATCAGTTTCAAGATATCAAGGAAGTACTAGCAAAAGCCAATGAAGAAAAATCAGGAGATAAGCTTGCTGGTATTGCTGCAGAGTCAGTAACAGAAATGATTGCAGCCAAAGAAGTACTTAGTAATTTAACACTTAAAGACTTGAGGAATCATCCAGTAATTCCTTATGAAGAAGATGAGGTAACAAGAATTATTCAAGATGGAGTAAATGAAAAAATCTATTCAGAAATTAAAAATTGGACAGTTTCAGAATTAAGGGAATGGATTTTAGATCATAAAACAACAGGAGCAGATATAAGAAGAATTAGTAGAGGTCTTACAAGTGAAATGGTTGCAGCAGTTGTAAAAATTATGTCTAATTTAGATCTTGTATATGGAGCTAGTAAAATACGAGTAACTGCTCATTGTAATACAACAATAGGACTTCCAGGAACATTATCCTTTAGACTTCAACCCAATCATACTACAGACAATTTAGATGGGATTATGATTTCTTTATATGAAGGATTAAGCTATGGAGCTGGAGATGCAGTAATTGGCTTAAATCCTGTAAATGATACAGCAGATAGTGTATATAACGTATTAAAGATGTTTGAGGAGATCAAACAAAAGTGGAGTATTCCAACACAAAATTGTGTACTTGCTCATGTAACTACTCAAATGGAGGCAATCAAAAAAGGAGCTCCTTCTGATATGATTTTCCAAAGTATAGCTGGAACACAAAAAGGAAATGAAGCCTTTGGTTTATCAGCAAAATTATTAGAAGAAGCACAAGAACTTGTATTGAAAGAAGGAACATCTACAGGACCTAATGTCATGTATTTTGAAACAGGACAAGGATCAGAGCTTTCTTCAGATGCTCATTATGGAGTAGACCAAGTAACCTTAGAAGCAAGATGTTATGGATTTGCAAAAAAATTCAGTCCGTTTTTAGTAAATACAGTAGTTGGTTTTATCGGACCAGAATATTTGTATGACAATAAACAAGTTACTAGAGCAGGACTAGAGGACCATTTTATGGGTAAATTAACAGGTATTCCAATGGGTGTAGATGCTTGTTATACAAATCATATGAAAGCTGATCAAAATGATATAGAAAATCTATCAGTGCTTCTTGCAGCTGCTGGATGCAATTACTTTATGGGAATTCCCCATGGAGATGATATTATGCTTAATTATCAATGTACAGGATATCATGAAGCGCCTACATTAAGAGAAATATTAAATTTAAGACCTATTAAAGAATTTGAACAATGGCTTGAAAAAATGGGCATTTATGAAAATGGAAGATTAAGCAAAAAAGCAGGAGATGCATCTATATTTTTAAAATAAATGGTGAAAAAGTAAGGAGGGAAGAATATGATTTCACAAAAAGATATTAAAAGTATTATTGAACAAGTACTGAGTGAAATGAATGAAAAGAATGAAACAATACAAGAACCATGTAGTGTAGAACAACCTTGTATAGATGAAAATATCAAAGATATTACAGAAATAGATTTAAGAAAAGAATTATTAGTTCCTAATCCAGAAAATAAAGAAGTATATTTACATCTAAAAGAAACTACTCCTGCTAGAGTAGGAATATTTAGGGCTGGGCCAAGATATAAAACACAAACATTACTAAGATTTAGAGCTGATCATGCGGTAGCACAAGATGCTGTTTTTACAGATGTTTCAGAAGAGTTGATTGAAGATATGAAACTTTTTAGCATAAGTACAATGTGTCATGATAAAGATGAGTATTTGACAAGACCAGATTTAGGAAGAAAATTTGATGAGGACAATAAAAAAATAATTCAAGAAAAATGCGTAAAAAACCCACAAGTACAAATATATATTTCGGATGGGTTAAGTTCAACAGCCATAGAAGCCAATGCAAAAGATGCCTTAGCTTCTATTATGCAAGGATTAAAAGAATACAATTTTAAAATAGGAACACCATTTTTTGTGAAATATGGTAGAGTACCTGCCATGGATTCTATATCTGAAATATTAGATGCAGAAGCTACTGTTGTATTAATAGGAGAAAGACCAGGACTTGCAACAGGGGAAAGTATGAGTTGTTACATGGCTTATAACGCAAAGGTAGGTATGCCTGAATCTAATAGAACAGTCATTTCTAATATTCATCAAGGGGGAACACCAGCTGTTGAGGCAGGAGCTCATATTGCAGAAATTATTAAAAAAATGATTGATCAAAAAGCAAGTGGATTAAATTTAAAATTGTAAAGGAGGTAAAATTATGCGTAATGATCCAATACGTCCTAATGTATTGAGTGTCAAATTAATACCAAATGTAGACATGGCTATGGCAAAAAAATTAAATTTAGAATCAGGACATAGAAGTATAGGAATTATTACTACAGATTGTGATGATGTAGGGTATACGGCTTTAGATGATGCTACGAAAAAATCAGATGTAAAAGTAGCTTATGCAAAATCTTTTTATGGTGGAGCTGCCAATGCAAATACAAAATTAGCAGGAGAATTTATAGGAATATTAGCAGGACCAAATCCTGCAGAAGTAAGAAGTGGATTAAATGCTGCAATAGATTTTATAGAAAATGAAGCTTGCTTTTATAGTGCAAATGAAGATGATTCTATTGCATATTATGCTCAATGTATATCTAGAACAGGATCTTATTTATCCGAAGTGGCAGGTGTCCAAGAAGGAGAAGCATTAGCATATTTGATTGCTCCTCCAATAGAGGCAATGTATGCTTTAGATGCTGCATTAAAAGCTGCAGATGTGAAATTGGCTGAATTTTATGGCCCCCCTTCAGAGACAAATTTTGGTGGAGGCTTATTAACAGGAAGTCAGTCAGCTTGTAAAGCCGCTTGTGATGCATTTGCAGACGCGGTGAAATTTGTTGCAGACAATCCAACTAAATATTAGAGGATATAAATATGGGACAAGCATTAGGTTTTATAGAAACCTACGGATATATTGGAGCTATTGAGGCATTAGATACATGTTTAAAGTCTGCAGAGGTAGAGGTTGTTGATTGCCAGTTAGTTACAGGGGGTTTAGTCACCATTATTATTAAAGGAAATATAAGCGCAGTAAAAGCAGCTATTGATGCAGGGGCAGTTGCAGCAGATAGAGTAGGAGATGTTGTAGGAATAAATGTTATTGCAAGAGCAGGAGATGGTCTTGAAAAAATTATTTATTCTCCTCAAAATGTAGAAAAAGTAAAGGATACAAAAGAAGAAGAAAATAAAATTAATTTAAAAAAAGAGAATGATATCAAAAAAGTTCATGAAGAAGCTATGGATATAAAAGCTAAAGAAAAATCAATTGTTTATAAAGGTAAAAAAATAGAAAAAAGTAATTTCCAAATATTACAGGAAATGAAAGTAGTAGAGTTAAGGAGATTAGCAAGACAAATAGAAGGACTCAATATAGATAAAAAGCAAATAAAATTTGCAAAGAAAGATGAACTCATAGAAGTTATAACTAAATATTTTGAGGAGGTGGAATAGATGGTGATTGAAGATAAAGACCTACAATCTATTCAAGAAGTAAGAAATTTAATAAAAAAAGCCAAAGAAGCACAACGGGAATTTGAAAAATTCAGCCCTCAAAGAATTGATGAAATTATAAAAGAAATGGCAAAAGTTGTTTCAAGAGAGTCAGAAACTTTAGCAAAGATGGCTGTAGAAGAAACAGGCTTTGGAAAATGGCAAGATAAAGTAATGAAAAACAAGTTGGCTAGTGAAAAGTTATATGAATATATAAAAGATATGAAAACTTTAGGTATTATTCATGAGGATCATGAAAAGAAAATAGTAGAGATTGGTACTCCAGTAGGTATTATTGCGGGGCTCATTCCATCTACCAATCCAACTTCAACTACAATTTATAAAGCAATTATTGCACTAAAGGCAGGAAATGCAATTATATTTAGTCCTCACCCAAGTGCATTAAAATGTATAAAAAAGACAGTTGAAATACTTCAAAAAACAGCAGTAGAAATGGGTGCTCCACAAGGTTTAATAGGATGTATTAGTATTCCTACTATAGAGGGAACGAATGAGTTGATGAAGCATAAAGATGTTGCTTTAATTTTAGCAACAGGTGGATCTGCAATGGTAAAAGCAGCATATAGCTCAGGAACACCTGCATTAGGAGTTGGACCTGGAAATACACCAACTTATATAGAAAAAAGTGCAGATATAGAACTTGCCATTAAGAGAATCATTGCAAGTAAAACTTTTGATAATGGAACAATATGTGCATCAGAGCAATCCATTATTACAGATGAGTGCATTAAAGACAAAGTGAAAGAAGAGTTAATCAAAAGAGGTGGATATTTCCTTACAGGAGAAAAACTTAAAAAAGTTGTAACTATTATGGAAAGACCAACTGGAGGAATGAATCCTAAGATTGTGGGTAAATCACCACAAGATATTGCCAAAATAGCAGGTATTGAAATTCCTCTTGGCACAAAATTACTACTGTGTGAAGAAAAAGGAATAGGAAAAAATTATCCTTTTTCTAAGGAAAAGCTAACAACTCTTCTTGGATTTTATACAGTAAAGGATTGGAAAGAAGCTTGTGAAATTTCTTATCAACTATTAGAAAATGAAGGAATTGGACATACATTAGCTATTCATTCTAGTAATGAAGAAATTATCAGAGAGTTTGCTTTAAGAAAACCTGTATCAAGATTTTTAGTAAATACTCCAGCTTCTCAAGGCGGAACAGGACTAAGTACAAATCTAGCACCAGCACTTACTTTAGGTTGTGGGGCAGTAGGAGGAAGTGCTACATCAGATAATGTAACTCCTATGAACTTGATTAATATAAGAAGAATGGCTTATGGAGTAGATGACTTAGGTATACAAAATGAAGTACAAGATGAAATGAAAGGTGTAGATATAGAGTATATTAAAAAATTGGTATTAGAACAATTAAAAGATATTGTAAAATAATAAAAATATAAAAATAAAAGGGAGGAATTATAAATGGCAAGTATGAATGCATTAGGAATGATTGAAACAAAAGGATTAGTAGGAGCAGTAGAAGCAGCAGATGCAATGGTAAAAGCAGCAAATGTTACTTTGATAGGAAAAGTACAAGTTGGTGGAGGATTAGTAACTGTTATGGTAAGAGGAGATGTAGGAGCAGTAAAAGCAGCAACAGATGCAGGTGCAGCAGCGGCAGAAAGAGTTGGAGACTTAATTTCTGTTCACGTAATTCCAAGACCACATGGAGAGGTAGAAACAATCCTTCCTAAAATACAAGAATAATTAAAAACCCGGACTTATTAAGTCCGGGTAAACTTAACAAAAGGAAGTGAGCAAATGAAGGTATTAACAGAGGCTACTCTTCGTGCAACATTTAAAAATAAATTTCCTTCACAGTATTATATAGATCAAGATATAATTATTACCCCTTCTGCAAAACAATATCTCAAAGAAAAAAAAGTTGAATTGATTATAGGTAAAAAAGAAGAAGAAATCAAAAAAAATGTATATGAACCTCTTAAAATACCAGATGAAAGAATTATACCGAAATATAAATCTTTTGTAGGTGGAGCATTTGAAAAAAAACCTGAACATATGACACAGCTTTATAAAAATATATTAGTAGCTAAAGATCATCCAAGAATTATTTTAAGAGGAAAATTAGATAGTTTTCAATCCCAAATTCTTGAACTTCAAGTTTTTGCTCATCAAAAAAAGATGGATCAACTTCTTAATGAATTAAATGAAATTTTAAATTTTGCAAGAGAGATTTTAAAAGCAGAAGTTTTAGAAGAAACTTTAAAAGAATTCAATCTTTTAGGACTAAGTCCAGAAGAATTAAGAGATCAGTCTCATCAACCCAAAAAATATTTTGGGATAGATCATATTTTTCCAAGTTATGAGATGGGAGAGATGTTGATAAAATTGAATACTTTAAGAAGTAGTTCAAGAGAAGTGGAAATTGCAGCTATCAAAGCTTTTAAAAGAGAATATGAAGTAGATAGATTAGATATTATAAAAGCTTTAAATCGTCTAAGTAGTGTTATTTATATTATGATGTGTAAATTTAAGGCTGGATTATATCAGTAAAAGAGGTGTAAAAATGCAAGATCAATTGGTACAAAAAATTGTAAAACAGGTGATAGAGAAATTACAACAAAAAAAGGATATTCCAGTTGAAGTATCTGCAAGACATGTCCATTTGAGTCAAGAGCATATGAAAATATTATTTAAAGATGAATTAAAAAAGAAAAAAGATTTATCTCAACCAGGTCAATTTCAGTATGAAGAAAGAGTCACATTAATAGGACCTAAAGGTGTAATGAAAGGAGTTTCTATATTAGGACCTGCAAGAGATAAAACTCAAGTAGAAATATCAAAAGCAGATGCAAGAACATTAGGAGTCAATCCTCCTGTAAGAGAATCAGGCAAACTAGACTCTAGTGATTCTATTTATATAGCAACAGATCAAGCAGTAATGAAAGCAGAAGAATCTGTAATTGTAGCACAAAGACATATTCATATGAATAAAGAAGATGCGAAAAACTTTGGTGTAGAAGATAGACAGCTTGTAAGTGTGAGAGTAAAAGGTGAAAGACCTATTATTTTTGAAGATGTATTAATCAGAGTGAGTGAAAAGTATCATCTAAGTATGCATATTGATGTAGATGAAGCAAATGCATTAGGATATAAAAATGGAATCAATGGAGAAATAATGAGATAAGAAGGGAGAAAATTTTATATGCATTTTCAAAATGCAGATCTTTTGATTAAGCAAGTTGAAGAAAGTATTCATAAAACAAAACCCTTTCAAAATAAAGATCAATTACTTGTAGGAGTAGACTTAGGTACAGCATATATTGTTTTAGTTGTATTAGATAAACAAAAAAATCCTATTGCTTGTGAGATGGAATTTGCTCAAGTATTAAAAGATGGATTAGTTGTAGATTATATGGGAGCATGTCAAATTGTAAAAAAACTTAAGGAACGATTAGAAGAAAGAATAGGAGTAGAACTAACTAAGGCAGCTATTGCAGTTCCACCAGGAACTACTGAAAATGACTGTAAAACTCATAAATATGTAGTAGAAGGTTCAGGAATGGAAGTAACAGCAGTTTTAGATGAACCTACTGCTGCAAATGCTGTCTTAGAAATAGAAAATGGGGTCATTGTAGATATTGGAGGAGGAACAACAGGTCTTTCTATATTAAAAGATAAAGAAGTTATTTATACAGCAGATGAAGCTACAGGGGGGACCCATTTATCTTTAGTCATATCAGGAAATTATAAAATACCTTTTGAGGAAGCAGAAGAACTCAAAAAAGACATAACGAAGCAAAAAGAAATTTTTACAATTGTTCGTCCCGTCATTCAGAAAATGGCAACCATCGTAAAAAAACATATTCAGTCATTTGAAGTAGATAATATTTATCTAGTAGGGGGGACTTGTTGTTTAGAAGGGATTGAGGAGGTATTTGAAAAGGAGATAGGAATCTCTACTCACAAACCATATAATCCTTTCTTGGTGACACCTTTAGGAATTGCTATGAATTGTACAAGCTAAGGGGGTGAACCTATGGATACACAAGATTTGATTCAATTAATAGCACAAGAAGTAATAAAGAAATTAGGAGAATTAGATATAGAAAAAAATAGACCAGAAAAAATTCTCATTGCAGATAATAGATCTATTGAAAATGAAAAATTATATGAAAAGCTGGTTCCTATATGGAAAAATACAAAATTTATAGATCATTTTTCATATGAAGGCTGTAAGAATTTAGATTATATTATTATTCCAAATCTTTATAATAAAGATCTGGCAAGAATTGCACTAGGTATAGACGAAGGAGAAGTCGCTAGTGTAGTAATAGAAGGTATTTTACATGGGAAAAAAATTATTGTTTTAGAAGACGGTATTTATTATAGAAAATTTGAAGATTCTTTTAATCCTCATTTCTATAATTTATTGAGAAGCTATGAAAAAAGCCTCATAGATTTTGATATAGAAATTATAAAAGAGGAAAACCTTTTTCATTTTCTAAAAAATCAAGAAAAAAGTAAAAAAGAGAATATAAGGATAAAGAATAAAATCAATAAAAAAGTAGTTACTCAAGTAGATATTGAAAAATTATATAATAAAGGATTTCAAACCATATATATAAATGAAAAATCTATTCTATCACCCCTTGCACAAGATTATATTCGTATGGAAAAAATAGATATCCTTAGAGAACAAGGGTAGGAAGGAAGAAATATATGATTATAGGAAAAGTAGTAGGAAATGTATGGGCTACAAAAAAAGAAGAAGGTCTTGAAGGACTCAAACTTCTTGTGATTCAACCTATAGATTATTGCACAAAACAAACTATGCCTACCTTTGTAGCAGTAGATAGTGTAGGTGCTGGAATTAGTGATATTGTTTTAGTAGTAAGGGGAAGCTCTGCAAGATATGCAGCCAATAGATCTGATGCACCGATTGATTCTACAGTGGTAGGTATTGTAGATGAAGTGGAAGTAGACAAAAATTGATAAAGGGTTTGAAGGATGTGAAAATATGGCTAAAAAATTAATTACCAAAAACAATGTAAATCAATATGTATGTGAAAATAAGATTTATTTAGATAAAGATATGCTTTTATCACCTGGAGTAAAAGATATTTTAAGAGATAAAAATATTATGATTATATATGAACAAAAAAAAGAGAGAATAGATATGAAAAATTCTATAAGTCATATCCTTTTAGAGGATTATCATGTAAAAGATGATAAAACGAGAGATGCCATTCTTCAAAAAGTACTGGATAAAATAAATAATGAAAAGGGGGAACAAAATGAATATTAATGAAGTTATTGTATATATCATGGTGATTTTTATGGTATTAGGAGCCATTGATAAAATTTTAGAAAATAGATTTGGTTTAGGAGAAAAATTTGAAGAAGGTATTATGGCAATGGGATCTTTAGCTGTAGCCATGGTAGGAGTTGTTTCTTTAGCTCCTGTTCTTGCAAAGGTTTTAAAACCTATTGTTATTCCAGTATATTCAAAATTAGGAGCAGATCCGGCTATGTTTGCAACCACTTTATTAGCCAATGATATGGGAGGATACCCCCTAGCGATAGAGCTTGCACAGAGTCCAGATGCAGGTCTTTTTGCAGGATTGATTCTAGGTTCTATGATGGGTCCTACAATTGTATTTACTATTCCAGTAGCTTTAGGAATTATTAAAAAAGAGGATCACAAATTTTTAGCAACAGGCATATTAGCTGGAATGATAACTATTCCCATTGGATGCTTAGTAGGAGGATTAGTGGCAGGATTTGAAATTTCAATGATTGTTAGTAATCTTGTCCCTATTATAATTGTAGCTTGTATTTTAGCATTAGGTCTTTGGATCATACCACAAATAATGATCAAAGCATTTACTATTTTTGGGAAATTGGTAGTAGCAGTGATTACGATTGGACTTGCAGCTATTACAATTGAAACATTAACAGGAATTGTAGTCATTCCTGGAATGGCACCTGTAACAGAAGGAATTCAAATTGTAGGGTCTATTGCATTGATGCTTGCAGGGGCATTTCCTATGGTGTATGTTATTACAAAAGTATTTAACAAACCATTGATAGGGCTTGGAAAAGTTTTGGGAATGGGAGAAGTTGCAGCAGCAGGAATGGTTGCTACTCTGGCTAATAATATTCCTATGTTTGGGCTTATGAAAGATATGGATGATAGAGGAAAAATTATAAATATTGCTTTTGCAGTCAGTGCTTCCTTTGTATTTGGAGATCACCTTGGGTTTACTGCAGGAGTTAACCAAGATATGATTTTTCCAATGGTTGTAGGAAAGCTTGTTGGAGGAATTACAGCAGTTATGTTAGCTATGGTGATTTCAAATAAAACTATGACTAAAAAAGAATCAGTAGAATAGAAGAAAGTAGGTGTTTTGATGAATATAAATGAAAAAATATTAGAGGAAATTATTAAAAAAGTGATTCAAGAACAAATGAAAAACAATGAAGAAACATTTCAAAAATATGTAGATGATAGTGGTGTTATATCTATAAAAGCAGATACGGTTGAGTGTAAAAGATTTGATACTGGAAAAGAAGAAGATCAAGTATATCTTACAGATGTATTGAGTCTACAAGAAAGTCCTAGATTAGGATGCGGGATGATGGAAATGAAAGAAACTACTTTTGATTGGACTCTTCAATATGACGAAGTAGATTATATTATTGAAGGAAGTTTAGAAATTATCATAGATGGAAGAAAAGTGGTAGGAAATAAAGGAGATATTTTATTTATACCTAAGGGATCTAGTATTCAATTTAGTGCTCCCAATCACGCAAGATTTATGTATGTAACTTATCCTGCAAATTGGGAAGAGATAGCAAAATCAAAATAAAATCAAAAGAAAACTGTATGTATGATACAGTTTTCTGATTCTAAACTTGTAGACAAAGTCATAAAAAATGTCACTAAATTTTCAAATTTGGAAAATATATAAAAACGATTGAAAATAGCATTACAAACTCGCTATGCTCAAACAGTGTAATGCTAAGCATTTTCTCACTTATTCTATATTTTCACAAATTCTCAATAACTGTTCCTAATTTTTATGACTTTGCTAAAATATAGTTTGTCAATAGTCTGAGAAAACTGTATGTACGATACAGTTTTCTTTTATAGCTTATAAAATAGGAGGAAAACATCATGGGAATATTTCAAACAAAGACTAAAATTTATTATGGAAATGATCCTTTAAGATACTTTGATGAAATGCAACAAAAAAAAGTGTTAATTGTTACAGATCCATTTATGATAAAATTTAAGTTGGTTCAAAAAGTAACGGATATATTAGAAGAAAGAAATATAGATTATACAATTTTTAATGAAGTAGAACCAAATCCATCTGTAGAAACTGTAACAAAGGGTCTTTATAAAATGATTGAGGCAAGACCTGAAGCTATTATCTCTATAGGAGGAGGATCAGCTATAGATGTAGCAAAAGCTATGATTTATTTTCATTTAAAGGTACAAGAAAATTTAGTGGATGATAAAAATATGCAAAAGCCACTATTTATAGCTATTCCTACTACCAGTGGAACAGGTTCTGAGGTAACAGCTTTTTCTGTAGTGACAGATACAAAAGAGCATACGAAAATAGCTCTTGTAGATGATATGATGATTCCAGATATAGCCATATTAGATTCTCAGTTTACAAAAAGTGTTCCTCCTTCTGTTACAGCAGATACAGGAATGGATGTACTGACTCATGCCTTAGAAGCATATGTAGCAAAAAATGCTTCAGACTTTACACAAATATATGCAATAAAAGCTATACAAACTGTATTTAAATATCTTTTGAGGGCTTATTCAAATGGAGAAAATTTAAAAGCAAGAGAGAAAATGCATTTTGCTTCTTGTATGGCAGGGATTGCATTTACCAATGCTGGATTAGGAATCAATCATAGTCTTGCTCATGCTTTTGGAGGAGCTTTTTCATTATCTCATGGAAAAGCAAATGCTATTTTATTACCTTATGTGATTGCTTATCATGCAGCTTGTGATGAGGAGTGTGCACAAAAGTATACAGAAATATCAAGAGCTTTAGATTTACCTTCTGAAAATACAAAAGAAGGAGTAATAAGTTTAATTGAAATGATTAAAATATTTAATGAAAGAATGATGATTCCTATAAAAATTAATGAATTGGGAATAAAATATGAAGTATTCAAGGAAAAACAAATGCAAATAATAGAATATGCTATGGAAGATATATGTACTACTACAAATCCTAAAATACCTACGAAAGAAGATTTGATAAATATTTTAGAGAGAGCGTATAAAGGAGATATTATTCTATAAAAAAATTGAATAAAATTTTAAAAAAGGATATAATAACGTATATATAAATATACAAAAAGCATTGAAAAAGAGTAGTAAGTATAAAAACGGTTATAGCGATTTGGGGATGGTGAGAGCCCAAAACTATTTTTTATACTGAATGGACTTTTGAGTGTAAATCTGAAATGAGTAGGATTTAACGGATGCTTCCACGTTAAGGAAGAAAGAGGACACGAGTCAATTAGAGTGGTACCGCGGGATAAAATCTCGTCTCTATTTTAGAGACGGGATTTTTTGTATATTGAAAGAGGAGGAAATCATATGGATAAAAAAGTTATATTTAGTGGGGCACAACCTTCAGGAAAATTAACTCTTGGAAATTATTTAGGAGCTTTAAAAAATTGGGAAGGACTTCAAGACGATTATGATTGTTATTATTGTATTGTAGATTTACATGCTATTACAGTTCCTCAAGAGCCTAAGGAGTTAAGAAAAAATTCACTAGAGGCATTGGCACAATATTTAGCATGTGGACTAGATCCACAAAAGAGTACTATATTTATTCAATCCCATGTAAGTGCTCATATAGAGCTGGCGTGGGTACTTAATTCTATTTCTTATATGGGTGAGTTAGGAAGAATGACTCAATTTAAAGAAAAATCTCAAAAAAGTGAAGCCAATTTAAATGCAGCTTTATTTACTTATCCAGTGTTGATGGCTTCAGATATTTTACTTTATCAAACAGATTTAGTTCCAGTAGGAGAAGATCAAAAACAACATTTAGAATTGGCTCGAAATTTAGCCCAAAGATTTAATAATAAATATAGTGATACATTTAAAGTTCCAGAACCTTATATCCCTAAAGTTGGAGCAAGAATTATGAGCCTTCAAGAACCTGATAAGAAAATGTCTAAATCTGATAAAAATGAAAATGGCTATATTTTATTAATAGATGAATCTGATGCGATTTTAAGAAAAGTAAAAAGATCAGTAACAGATTCATTAGGAATTGTAAAGTATTCAGATGAACAACTAGGAATAAAAAACCTTTTAAATATATATGCTAAAATGTCAGGAAAAACAATAGAAGAAATAGAAAAGATGTATGAAGGAAAAGGATATGGTGACTTTAAAAATGATACAGCAGAAGTAATCATAGAGGGACTTAGACCAATCCGAGAAAAATACCAAGATCTTTTAAAAAATAAAGATTATCTTGAAGAAATATATGTACAAGGTGCACAAAAAGCACAAAAAGCTTCACTAAAAACATTAAGAAAAGTTTATAAAAAAGTAGGATTTATTCCCGGGAAATAATTATAAAGATATAATAAGGTAAAGGAGGATAATTATGAAAATTTCTATTATCTTTCATAGTGTGTGTGGGAATACTTATTTAATGGCAAAAGCTTTTTATAATAGCTTAAAACAAATAGGAAAAGATGTATATCTGTATAGAGTATATGATGAAGATTTAGAAAAGCTATCTCATCAATTTCCAGTAGCTTCTGAATACTATAAAGAAATTGTAAATACTCCTATTGCTACACCAGAAACTTTATTAGAAAGTGATCATGTAATTTTAGGAAGTCCTACCTATTTTGGAAATGTATCAGCAGAAATGAAAGCTTATATGGATAGTATGTCTATTTATTGGGTAGAAGCAAAGCTTTCAGGAAAAAGATTAACAGCATTTGCATCAGCAAGTACTCCTTTTGGAGGAGGAGAAGCTTGTCTACAGGCGATCAATACCTTTGGACAACATATGGGTATGATTTCTATTTCTGTACCTTCTAATTTAATACCTACAATTAGTATGTCTGCTTATGGAATCATACACTATTCAGGACCTATGGGAGATCAAAGGCCAAATAAAGATACATTAAAAGTAATAGATGAATATGTGAAAAAGTTTTTTTAAAAAGATAAGCTCCAAAAGGAGCCTATCTTTTTTTTATCATATTTAAAAAGTATTGATGCATTCTAAAGTCATCTGTAAGCTCTGGATGAAATGAAGTGACCAAAATATTATTTTGTTTGGCTGCTACAATTTTTTCATCTACTTTTCCTAATATTTCTACGTCTCTTCCTACTTCATCAATATAAGGAGCTCTTATAAAAACCATAGGGAAAGGTTTTTCGATTCCTTTTATTTTTTCATGGATACAAAAGCTCCCGAGTTGTCTTCCATATCCATTTCTAATTACAGTAATATCTATAAGAGGCATGTGGATTCTATCATCATTTAAAATTTTTTTTGCTAGAAGAATCATTCCTGCACAAGTTCCCCATACAGGAAGACCTTCTTTAATTTTTTCTTCTAAAGATGATTTTATATGAAATGCATCTAAAAGTTTACCAATCGAAGTGCTTTCTCCGCCAGGAATAATTAAAGCATTAATCTTTTCTAAATCTTCTTTATTTTTTACTAAAATAGAGTTTACATTTAATTTTTTGAATATGTTTGCATGTTCAATAAATGCCCCTTGTAGGGCTAATATCCCTACAATCATGTTACCAACCTCTTTTAGATAACTTCATATCCTCAGATAAGCTTTGTACAGATATACCACTCATTGCTTCTCCTAAGTCTTCAGATAATTGTGCAAGGATTATAGGGTCATTATAGTGTGTTACGGCTTTTACAATAGCTTCTGCTCTTTTTTTAGGGTTTCCTGATTTAAATATTCCTGAACCAACAAATACACCATCACAGCCTAATTGCATCATTAAAGCTGCATCAGCAGGAGTTGCAATTCCACCAGCAGCAAAGTTTACTACAGGTAGTTTTCCATTTTTATGAACATATTGAATCAAATCATATGGAGCTCCTAACTCTTTTGATATATTCATTAATTCTTCTTCTCCCATGCCAACTATTTTTCTAATTTGAGAGGTCATTGTTCTCATGTGCTTTACAGCTTCTACCACATCTCCTGTTCCTGCTTCTCCTTTTGTACGAATCATAGAAGCTCCTTCTCCTATTCTTCGTAGAGCTTCACCAATATTTCTTGCTCCACAAACAAAAGGTGCTTTAAATTTTGTTTTATCAATATGATAGATATCATCTGCTGGAGTAAGTACTTCGCTTTCATCAATAAAATCTATTTCTATAGCTTCAAGAATTTGTGCTTCTACAAAATGACCGATTCTAACCTTTGCCATCACAGGAATAGAAACAGCCTTTTGAATTTTTTTAATCATTTGAGGATCTGACATTCTAGCAATTCCGCCATCACGTCTAATATCTGCTGGCACTCTTTCAAGTGCCATTACTGCACAAGCTCCTGCTTGTTCTGCAATTTTAGCTTGCTCTTCGTTGGTAACATCCATGATAACGCCACCTTTAAGCATTTGAGCTAAATTTTTATTCAAATTATATCTGTTTTCCACCACAATCCCTCCTAAAAGTTTAATTGTATTGATTATGTTTCATATTATTTCATAAAACGAAACAAAAATCAATACTTTTACAGTACAATATTTTAATATAACACAACAATATAGGTACAATTAATATTTTTATTCATTAAAATCTTTTTAAAATAGTATATTGTAGTATGATCGATACTCTCATAAAATACATAATATTCCATTTAAAGTTATAAAAAATGAAGAATATTATAAATTTTAAATTGACATAATAAGAGATAGATGGTATTCTAAAGAAGTAAAAATAAAAATTTAAATGTTTTGGAGGATTTTTTAATGAAAACAGGCGTAGTTAAATGGTTTAACAGTGAAAAAGGGTTTGGATTTATTTCTGTAGAGGGAGAAGATGATGTATTCGTACATTTCTCAGCAATCCAAGGAGACGGATTCAAAACTTTAGAAGAAGGACAAAAAGTTGAATTTGAAGTAGTTGACGGTGACAGAGGACCTCAAGCTGCTAATGTAGTTAAAGTATTCTAATATGTAAACTACAATCAAAACCTTGGATGAAGTTCCAAGGTTTTTTTAATATTAAATATTTTTAAAGGATGAAATTTATGAAAAAGACAATAGGAAAATGGAGAAAAGAAATGAAAGTTATTTTTGTGATTTGGCTCATTTCTTTTTTTATTGTGCAAGGATTTATTCTAAGTGATGCCAAATTAGATCCAATGGATCAAATTAATTATATTGTTGTGTTAGGAGCAGGATTAAAGGGAGAAACTTTATCTCAGACATTATTTTATAGAATGAGTAAAGCCTTGGAGTATCTACACAAATATCCAAATGCAAAGATTGTAGTGAGTGGAGGACAAGGTAAAGGAGAAGATATTAGTGAAGCAGAAGGTATGAAAAGATTTTTAATAGATAAAGGAATTGATGAAAATAGAATTATAAAAGAAGATCAATCTACCAATACATTAGAAAATATAAAGTTTTCAAAAAATATTCTACATAAAATAGAAAAAAAGGAAATTAATGAATTTGTTATTATTACCAATGGATTTCATTTATACAGAGCAAAATTATTAGCAAGAAGAAATGGAATTATTCCTCATGGAATACCTTGTAAAACTGAAATTTATCAATTACCCAAATATTATTTAAGAGAGTATTTTGCAGTTATAAAATCATGGATTTTTGATAAGTAAACCTATATAATTTTTTGTTTTCTTAAAAGTTTACAAGATTGATAAAGAATTTTTGTATGCAAGGAACTACTTTTTATAATATTTTTTGTGATCTCTTTTTCTTGTTTTGTTTTAGGATCAGAAAGATACATAGCAATGAGCCCTTCTATAATGGATATATGAAAGAGTGGATTTTTAAGATATTGTGCTTTTTTATATGAATTTTTCAAAAAGTATATTATTCTATCTCTTTTCTCATCTTCATTTTCATAAAAAGATACAAAGTTTAGATCTCCTGAGATGTTGTCTTCGTTTTGGTCAATAAAATAATCAAGTAAAATATGAAAACCACAAATCCAAGGGAAATATGCATCTATTGTAGCATCAATTGTACTTATATCAAGATTTTTATCTTTTGCTAAGGTACAAAGCAGGAATATACATAAAGTAGATCCTGATGCTGCTGAAAATTCCCAAGTAGATAAATCTTGATATTTACATAAATAAGGTTGCGACCAATCTTTCATTTTTTCTTCTCGTTTTGATAAAGAGATATGTTTATAGCTTTGCATTTGACTATATAGTGTTCCAAGATATAAAACTCTTTCTTCAATTAAAGAATAGGAAGGAAGAGTTTTTATATAGGATTTACAGATGTGTACTAAAGAAAATAAATATCCTCCATCATTTTTATATGGATATTCCTTATAATAATCATAAAAATATTCATCAGGTCTTAATGCATCTAAAATAGCTTGATGAAGAGTGTAGAAGGCTTTTTTATCTTCTATACCTGCTCTATCACAAAGATTGTCTAAATAGTCACTAATAGTTTGTAGGGCTACGATAAATTTGATAAGATCTTTGTCGATTTTATTTTTATATAAGCTGTAAATACAACCTCCTTGAGCATGAAAGGATTTTTTTTGTATACTGTCTACAGCTTGTCTGCAAAGTATAGGATCAGGTATTTTTTGTGCGTAATCTTTCCAATAGAAAAGTTCATTTTTTACTTGAGGAAATACCTCTTTTACAAATTTATAAATTAATTTTGATTGATAGATTGATTTTTTCATAGGATCACTCTCCGTAGGTTGTTATCCTATTTTAGACAAAGAAGCAGGAATTTATGCTATTGTGTATAATTATATGAAAAGAAGAATCATATTATAATCAGGAGAGATTTCCATGTATACATTAGAAGAAGTAAAAGCATTTACTTATGGATGTAGAAAATGTAAATTATATAAAACAAGAACGAAAGTAGTATTTGGTCAAGGGAGCCCGTATGCGGATATTTTATTTATAGGAGAAGGGCCAGGATATCATGAAGATCAGCAGGGGAAGGCTTTTATAGGTCCAGCAGGAGAATTGCTTACAAAGGCTATAGAAGGTATTGGAATGAAAAGAGACGAGGTTTATATTGCAAATATTGTAAAATGCAGGCCTCCAAATAATAGAAATCCTCAAGATGATGAAATGAAAAGGTGTATACCTTATTTAAGATGGCAGGTAAAAATCATAAATCCAAAAATAATTGTGTGTCTTGGCTCTATTTCTGCAAAAAATATTATAGATCCAGATTTAAGAATTACAAAAGAAAGAGGAAAATGGTACTTCAAAAAAGGTATATGGATTATGCCTACCTTTCATCCTTCTGCTGTCCTTCGTGATGAGCTTAAAAAAAGACCATTTTGGGAAGACTTTAAGGAAATTCATAAAAAATGGGAAGAATTAAAAGGAGATCATGATGAAAAAAGATAAACTAAATTTATTAGAGGAAGAATGTATAAAGATAAGTACAGATCCTATTGTATTTGGAGAAGGAAATGTAGATGCTAAAATTATTCTTGTAGGAGAAGCTCCTGGAGCAAAAGAGGTGGAGATTGGAAGACCCTTTGTAGGGGCCGCTGGTAAAAATTTAGACCAGTTTTTAGAAATATTAAAATTAAATAGAGATGATTTATATATTACAAATGTAGTAAAAATAAGACCTTATAAAGTCAATGAAAAAACAGGGAGAAAATCAAATAGACCACCTAGTAAAGAAGAAATAGAAAAATATGAAGAATATCTTTTTGATGAAATTAAAATCATTCAACCTAAAATTATTGTAACATTAGGAAATGTCCCTTTAAAAACTTTATTAAAAGATAAAAAGGCAACTATTGGACAAAAGCATGGGAATCCCATAGATCAAGGAGAATATTTTATCTTTCCACTTTATCATCCTGCATCTATTATATATAGAAGAGAATTAAAAGAGGTATATGTAGAAGATTTATACAAACTTAAAGATTTTAAGCTGAGTCTGTAGACAAAGTCATAAAATTCGTAAATCCATAGTGCCAACGAAATTTTTTCATTTCATTTAAGATTTTCGTTGCTTAAACAACGTCACCAATTGTTCTTTATTTTTATGACCGTGCTAAAATATAGTTTGTATTTAGTTCGAGCCTAGGCATTTTGCCTAGGCTTTTTCTGTGAAAATAAATAAATGATGTATGAGAATGAGTAAAAATCAAAATAATAAAGAAGAGAAAATATAAAAACCAAAGGAGGGTATAAAATGGCAAAGAAAATGAAAACAATGGATGGAAATGAAGCTGCAGCTTATATATCTTATGCTTTTACAGAAGTAGCAACCATCTATCCTATTACTCCTTCTTCTCCTATGGCAGAAAAAGTAGATGAATGGGCTGCTCATGGAAGAAAAAATTTGTTTGGACAAACAGTAAGAGTATCTGAACTTCAATCAGAAGCAGGAGCAGCAGGGGCTATGCATGGTTCCTTACAAGGAGGAGCTTTAACTACTACTTATACAGCATCTCAAGGACTTTTGCTTATGATTCCCAATATGTATAAAATGGCAGGAGAGTTGCTTCCAGGAGTATTTCATGTAAGTGCAAGAGCATTAGCCTCCCATGCTTTATCTATATTTGGGGATCATCAAGATGTGATGGCCACTAGACAAACAGGTTTTGCTCTTTTATCTTCAAATAGTGTACAAGAAGCAATGGATTTAGGTGGAATTGCCCATCTTGCCGCTATAAAATCTAAGGTACCTTTTTTGCATTTTTTTGATGGATTTAGAACTTCTCATGAGATTCAAAAGATTGAGATGATTGATTATGAAGATTTTAGAAGATTATTAGATATGGGTGCAGTAAAAGAATTTAGAGATCGTTCATTAAATCCTGAAAGGCCTGTTCTTAGAGGAACTGCTCAAAATCCAGATATTTATTTTCAAGAAAGAGAAGCATCAAATGTATTTTATGAAAAGGTACCGGATATTGTAGCAGATTATATGAAGCAAATTAGTGATATTACAGGAAGAAAATACAAACCATTTGACTATTATGGACATAAAGATGCGGAGTATGTAGTTGTAGCTATGGGATCTGTTTGTGAGACTATAGAAGAAACAGTAGATTATTTGATTCAAAGAGGAGAAAAAGTAGGACTGATTAAAGTAAGACTATATAGACCTTTTTCAGAAAAATATTTCTTTGAAGCGATGCCAGAAAGTGTAAAGCGTATTGCTGTATTAGATCGCACAAAAGAACCGGGAGCAGTAGGAGAACCACTATATGAAGATGTAAGAAGTCTTTTTTATGATAAAGAGAATGCTCCTTTGATTATAGGAGGAAGATATGGACTAGGACAAAAAGATACTAGACCTTCCCAAATTATAGCTGTTTTTAACAACTTAAAAAAATATATACCTAAAAATCAATTCACTATTGGTATTATAGATGATGTAACTTATACGTCTCTTCCAGAAGAAGATATTGTAGAGACTACGCCTGAGGGAACCATTCAATGTAAATTTTGGGGTCTTGGATCAGATGGAACTGTAGGAGCCAATAAAATGGCTATTAAAATAATAGGAGATCGTACAGATCTTTATGCACAAGGATATTTTTCATATGATAGTAAAAAGTCTGGAGGAACTACTATTTCCCATTTAAGATTTGGAAAAAATCCAATAAAATCTACTTATCTTGTATATGAAGCAGACTTTATAGCTTGTCATAATAGATCCTATTTGTATCATTATGATTTGTTAAAAGGAATAAAAAATGGTGGAACATTTGTTTTAAATTGTCCTTGGAATCAAGATGAATTAGAAGATAAAATTCCAGGATCTATAAAAAGAGAGATTGCAAATAAAAATATTAAATTTTATGTAATTGATGCTGTAAAAGTAGCTAGAGATATAGGACTTGGTGGAAGAATCAATATGATTATGCAGTCTGCGTTTTTTAAACTTGCCAATGTAATTCCTATTGAAGATGCAGTAAAATATTTAAAAGAATCTGTAGTAAGTATGTATGGTAAAAAAGGTGAAAGAATAGTTAAAATGAATCACGATGCTATTGATTTAGGAATCCAAAATTTAATTGAAATACATGTACCAGAAAGTTGGAAAAATGCACAAGATGAAGATATGATTATAAAAGATGAACCTAGGTTTGTAAAATGTATTCAAAGACCTATTGCAAGACATGAAGGAGATGAACTTCCTGTCAGTGCATTTAAGGATATGGAAGATGGAACTTTCCCACTTGGAACCACATCATATGAAAAAAGAGGAATTGCAGTAATGGTTCCACAGTGGCAAACAGATAATTGTATTCAATGTAATCAATGTGCTTATGTTTGTCCTCACGCTGTTATTAGACCGTTTCTTTTAAATGAAGAAGAAATGAAAAATAAACCTGAAACATTTGAAACAAAAAAAGCTGTAGGAAAAGGATTAGAAAACCTCCAATATCGTATTCAAATTACACCATTAGATTGTACAGGATGTGCAAATTGTGCAGATATATGTCCAGCTCCTCAAAAAGCATTAGTCATGGTAGATGCAGAAAAAGAAACCATAAGACAGGAAGAAAATTGGGAATATGCAATCAATAATATTTCTACAAAAGATTACTTAATGGATAAATACATGGTGAAAGGAAGTCAATTTGCAAAACCTTTACTAGAGTTTTCAGGAGCTTGTGCAGGATGTGGAGAGACTCCTTATTTAAAATTAGTAACCCAACTTTATGGAGACAGGATGGTAATCTCTAATGCAACAGGATGTTCTTCCATATGGGGAGGAAGTGCACCTTCTATTCCTTTTACAACGAACGATGAAGGAAAAGGGCCAGCATGGGGAAATTCATTATTTGAAGATAATGCAGAATATGGATATGGAATGTATTTAGGAATGAAACAAGTAAGAGAAAGATTAAAAGATTTGATTACGGAAGGTGTTCATTCTAATTTAGATGAAGAGTGCAAAGCTTGTATGAATGAGTATTTACAAAGTATAGATCATGTAGAAGAAAATAAAAAAGCTGCAAAGAAATTAATAGACACTCTAAAAAAACATGGACATGAAAATAAAATTGCAAGAGAAATATTAGAAAAGAAAGATTTCTTAATTAAAAAATCTGTATGGATTGTTGGTGGAGATGGATGGGCATATGATATTGGATATGGAGGATTAGATCATGTATTAGCATCAGGAGAAGATATCAATGTATTAGTATTTGATACAGAAGTTTATTCAAATACAGGTGGACAATCTTCAAAATCAACTCCTACAGCAGCTGTTGCTAAATTTGCAGCATCAGGTAAGAGGGTTAGAAAAAAAGACTTAGGTCTTATGGCAATGAGTTATGGATACGTATATGTAGCAAAAATCTCTATGGGTGCAAATATGAATCATACAATTAAAGCTATTCAAGAAGCAGAAAGCTATAAAGGACCTTCGTTGATTATTTGTTATGCTCCTTGTGTAAATCATGGTATCAAAACAGGAATGGGAACATCTATTGCCCAAGAAAAAAGAGCAGTAGATTCAGGGTATTGGCAACTTTATAGATTTGATCCTCGTATAAAAGAACAAGGAAAAAATCCATTTGTATTAGACTCTAAGGAACCTACAATACCTTTTAGAGAATTTATTGACAGTGAAATTCGTTATAGTCAACTCAAAAACATATTCCCAGAAGAAGCTGAAGAATTATTTGAAACAGCAGAAAAGCATTCAAAAGATACTTATGAAACTTATAAGCGTTTAGCTCAAATGAAATATGAATAAATCCTAGGGAGTTCCCTAGGATTTATTTCTCATTTATTTCTACCCATTCTTTTGCATTTTCTACTTCTATCTTGTTAGGAATGGGGACTAAAGATTCAGGTTTTAAATCTTCTATATTTGCCCAAGCAGCTGTTTTATGACTTTCAATAGGTCTAGCCATATTTTTTTCTTTGTATCTATTTTTTGCCATATGATCCCTCCTTATCTTTATTATTTTCTATAGTAAAGAAATCTATTACAAACAATATTGGAATGCATTCTAACAATTTCCTCGTTTAAATAAAAATATTATATTTAATGAATCATTTTGAATTTGTAAACAAAATCATTAAAAACGTTACTAAATTTTCAAATTTGGAAAATATATAGAAACGATCAAAAATAGCATTACAAACTCGCTATGCTCAAACAGTGTAATGCTAATGATTTTTTCACTTATTCTATATTTTCACAAATTCTCAATAATTGTTCCTTATTTTTAAGCAACGGAAATCTTGAATGAAATGAAAAGATTTCGTTGGCGCCATGAGCTTGTGAATTTTATGATTTTGTTCAAATATAATTTAGTAACATTCTAAAAAATATTATATTTAATGAATAATTTTTTATAAAATGAAACATTATATTACAAGGGGTGTAGCAATATAATAAAAAATATTTATTGAAAAAGGTTGACAGATAGAAAAGAAAATGATATAGTTGTACCTACACTTCGGAAATGGAGGTTTAAGTGAAAAGCTTGACAGTATTTCGAAGCTGTGCTAAGATAATAAATGTCGCTGAGAGAAAATGAAAAAAGTTCTTGACAGCGAACAAGAAAAATGATAAGATGGTTAAGCTGTCAAAACGACGGCTACTTAAAAAAGAGATTGACCTTTGAAAACTAAACAGCACAAGAAATGACAAGCAAAAACATGCAAAATGCCAAAATGATATTTTGAGCAAGAAGCACAAACCTCGAAGATTTTAATTGAGAGTTTGATCCTGGCTCAGGATGAACGCTGGCGGCGTGCCTAACACATGCAAGTCGAGCGAACAAATTTTTAGGAAGCCTTCGGGTGGAATAAAAAGGAGTTAGCGGCGGACGGGTGAGTAACGCGTGGGCAACCTGCCCTATACAGAGGGATAGCCTCGGGAAACCGGGATTAATACCTCATAAAACTCTAGTATGGCATCATATAGGAGTCAAAGATTTATCGGTATAGGATGGGCCCGCGTCTGATTAGCTAGTTGGTAAGGTAACGGCTTACCAAGGCAACGATCAGTAGCCGACCTGAGAGGGTGATCGGCCACATTGGAACTGAGACACGGTCCAAACTCCTACGGGAGGCAGCAGTGGGGAATATTGCACAATGGGCGCAAGCCTGATGCAGCAACGCCGCGTGAGTGATGAAGGCCTTCGGGTCGTAAAACTCTGTCCTAAGGGAAGAATAATGACGGTACCTTAGGAGGAAGCCCCGGCTAACTACGTGCCAGCAGCCGCGGTAATACGTAGGGGGCGAGCGTTATCCGGAATCACTGGGCGTAAAGGGTGCGTAGGCGGTCAGTAAAGTCTGGGGTGAAAGGCTACGGCTTAACCGTAGTAAGCCTTGGAAACTTACTGACTTGAGTGCAGGAGAGGAGAGCGGAATTCCTAGTGTAGCGGTGAAATGCGTAGATATTAGGAGGAACACCAGTGGCGAAGGCGGCTCTCTGGACTGTAACTGACGCTGAGGCACGAAAGCGTGGGTAGCGAACAGGATTAGATACCCTGGTAGTCCACGCCGTAAACGATGAGTGCTAGGTGTCGGGGGTTACCCCCCTCGGTGCCGCAGTTAACGCAATAAGCACTCCGCCTGGGGAGTACGGTCGCAAGACTGAAACTCAAAGGAATTGACGGGGACCCGCACAAGCAGCGGAGNCCTCCCTCAAGATGAGATTTCCCACTTTTTAAGGTAAGACCCCAGATAGACCATCTGGTTGATAGGCCTAGGGTGTAAGAGCAGCAATGTCTTTAGCTGATAGGTACTAATCGGTCGAGGACTTGACCAGATTTTGCATTGTTTAATTTTGAAGGTACATTTATGTATCACATCTAGTGACAATAGCGAGGAGGCTACACCTGTTCCCATATCGAACACAGAAGTTAAGCTCCTCAGCGCTGATGGTACTTGGGCGGTAGCGCCCTGGGAGA